>NZ_JACAOM010000170.1:7721-17124 GCF_013386245.1 Pseudomonas sp. 21615526
AGCCCGCTCCCACATTTTAGACCGTGGCCATCTGTGGGATCCGGGTTGGACTCATCGCCGCCATCGCCACCGAAGTCGCCGCCGTGCGCGTCTCCACTCCCAGCTTCACATACACATGCTCCAGATGCTTGTTCACCGTCCTCGGACTCAACCCAAGAATGTCGCCAATATCCCGATTGGTCTTGCCACACGCCACCCAACGCAGCACTTCCACCTCCCGCTCCGTCAGTTGAAACCGCGCCGACAATAGCTTGTGCGCCGGCTCATCCTCCAGGGTGATCACGCTCGGCTGTGTCGCCGCACGCGCCGACAGCAAAATCCGCGACGTACGCAAATGCGCCGCCACCCGCGCCAGCACTTCATCGGTCTGGATCGGCTTGGTCACGTAATCGCTGCCGCCCACCTCGAACCCCTGCACCACATGCTTGCTGTCGGTGAGCCCGGTCATGAACACCACGGGAATGTCCGCGCTGGCCGGTTGTGCCTTGAGCCGGCGGCAGGTTTCAAAGCCGTCCAGCCCGGGCATCACCGCGTCCAGCAGGATCAAATCCGGGCGTCGGCGTTGCACGCGGTTCAGCGCGCTGAGGCCGTCCAGCGCCACCAGCACCATGTAGCCGGCGTCGTCCAGGGCGTCGGAGAGCATGGCCAGGTTGTCCGGGGTGTCGTCGACAATCAGCACCACGCCGGGCTCAGCGCTGTGGGTCAAGGCATTCATCTTCGGCCTCCTTCAGGATTCGGTTGAGTTCTTCCAGGCGAAAGCTTTTCAGCAAGGCCCGGAGCTTATTGATGAACGGTGCGGTACCTGGGCTGTCCAGCACGATGGCGTCGAGCTTTTCATGCAAACCACGCACATAGCCAATGGCGCTCAGTTCGGCGAGCACCGCGAGTTCTTCTGCGCTGGGTAGCGCGCCTTGGGTCGCGACCGGCGCGGCGAGCGGTGTGCGACGGCGCAGCCATTGCAAGTCCAGGTGCAGTTGCAGGCGTCCGAGCAGTTCAGGGGTACGCACCGGCTTGGCCAGGTAGTCGTTGCAGGCGCCGGCGATGCTGCGTTCGCGGTCGTCAGTGAAGGCGTTGGCGGAGATGATGATAATCGGCGCGGCAGACAGCGCATTACGCCGGATCATCCGGCTGGTGGCCCAGCCGTCCATGGTCGGCATCGAGAGGTCCATCAGGATCAGGTCCGGCGACAGCAGCGCTACCTGGCGGATCGCCTCCTGGCCGTTGCTGGCCTGGGACACCTCGAAGCCCAGGGGCGTGAGCATGCCGCTGAGCACCTTGCGATGGTCCACGTGGTCATCCACCACCAGGATGCGCCGTCGTTCGCCGTGGTAGCCGATGATGTCGTGCTCCACATGCACCACGGCTTGCGGCACGCGGACCTGGGACAGGAACAGCCGTACCTGGAAGCAGGTGCCCTTGTCCAGCTCGCTGACCACCCGCAATTCGCCGCCCATCAACGAGGTCAGCATGCGTGTGATGGTCAGGCCCAGACCCACGCCCTTGTCCTGGCGCATCAGGTCGCCGCGTTCGAACGGCTGGAAAATCCGCTCGATCTGTTCGGGGTCAATCCCGATGCCGGTGTCGATGATTTCGAAGTTGGCGGTCTCGCGCATGTAGCTGACCCGCAGGCGCACCTCGCCGCTGTCGGTAAAGTTGATCGCGTTGCCCAGCAGGTTGATCAGGATCTGCCGCACGCGTTTTTCATCGCCGCGCACTACGGCGGGGATCTTGCCCACGCAGTCCAGGCGAAAGCGCAGGCCCTTGTCTTCGGCCTGGGGGGTGAACATCTGCTCCAGGTCGTGGATCAGTTCCGGGAAGGGGATTTCGGTGAGCTCCAGGCGCAGCTTGCCGGCCTCGATCTTCGCCACGTCCAGCAGGCCGTCGATCAGCGACAGCAGGTGCGAGCCGCTGCGCAGGATGGTCGCCAGGGCGTCCTGATGCTGTTCGGGCATGGCACTGTCGCGCTGCAGAATCTGGGTGAAGCCGAGGATGCTGTTGAGCGGCGTGCGCAGCTCGTGGGACAGCCCGGTGACGTAGCGACTCTTGGCCGCGTTCGCTGCTTCCGAGGCTTCCTTGGCCTGTTGCAGGGCCTGGTCGGTGAGGCTGTGGGCGGCGATCTCCTGCATCAGCAGCGAGGTTTGCCGGTCGGATTCTTCCTGGGCCACCCGCCGGCTTTCGCGGGTGAGTACTACCCACCAGGCGAGTACGGCGGCCAGCACCGAGAGCGTGAGGAACGCCTTGAAAAACGCCTGGTACAAGGTTTGCGAATGGGGCAAACCCTGGGCCGCCTGCATGTAGATCAGCGCCAGGGCCCCGGCGAGCATCAGCACCAGCGCCATCAACAATCCGAGGTAATGCGCCAGCCGGGTATGCAGGCGCGGTACCAGCGTGGTCGGCAACAACCAGCGCAACACCCCTTCGAACTGGCTGGCCAGGCGCGCGTGGGGTTTGCAACGGTCGCCGCAACGCGCATCCAGTGAGCAACAGAGCGAGCAGATCGGCGTGCTGTAGGCCGGGCAGAACGCCATGTCGGCGGTCTCGAACGGGTTGCTGCACAGCCCGCAGATCACCAGGCCGGTGCCGGGTTGCGGGTGAATCAATTGCGCCTCGCTGCTGCGCGCAATGTAGTAGCGGCCCTTGGTCAGCCACGCCAATAGCGGCGCCATGATTAACGCGGTACCCAGCGCGACAAACGGTGGCGCAGCCTGCGCCAGGGCGCCGAACAGGCCGAAGTGGGCGAGAATCGACAGCAGCGAGGCAATCAGCATCGAGCCGACGCCCACCGGGTTGATGTCGTAGAGGTGCGCACGCTTGAATTCGATGTGTTTGGGCGACAGGCCCAGGGGCTTGTTGATTACCAGGTCCGCTACCAGCGTGCCGATCCAGGCAATCGCGATATTCGCGTAGAGCCCCAGCACCTGCTCGATCACATCGAACACGCCGAGCTCCATCAGCATCAGCGCAATGGTGACGTTGAACACCAGCCACACCACGCGGCCGGGGTGGCTGTGGGTCACGCGGGCAAAGAAGTTCGACCAGGCCAGGGAGCCGGCGTAGGCGTTGGTCAGGTTGATCTTCATCTGCGAGATGAACACGAACAGCACCATCGCCCCCAGCGCCCATTCGGGAGAGGAGAACACATAGCCGAACGCGACGAGGTACATCTGGGTTGGCTCGGCGGCGCGCTCCATGGGGATTTCATGTTGCAGGGCGAGGAACGCCAGGAACGCCCCGGCGAACATTTTCAACGCCCCCGGCACGATCCAGCCGGGCCCGGCGCATAACAGCGCGGCCCACCAGCGCTTGCGGTTGGCGCTGGTTTTTTCCGGAAGGAAGCGCAGGTAGTCCACCTGTTCGCCGATCTGCGTGACCAGCGACAGCGCCACGGTGCAGGCGGCGCAGAACGACAGCAGATTGAAGTCGCCACCGTCGCTGCTGCGGCCGACAAAGCTGGTCCAGTCGCTGAAGGCCTCGGGGTTTTTCCAAAACACGAAGCCATAGGGCAGCACCAGCAGCACCAGCCACAACGGTTGCGTCCACAGTTGCAGGCGGCTGATCAGCGTTACGCCGTAGGCCACCAGCGGGATCACCAGCAGTGAACAGATGACATAGGCGATGGCCAGCGGGATATGGAAATACAACTCCAGGGCAAGGGCCATGATCGCCGCTTCCAGGGCGAAGAACAGGAAGGTGAAACTGGCGTAGATCAGCGAGGTGATGGTGGAGCCGATGTAACCGAAGCCCGCGCCGCGGGTCAGCAGGTCCATGTCTACGCCATAGCGGGCGGCGTAGTAGCTGATGGGCAGGCCGGTGAGAAAGATCACCAGGCTGATGGCGAGGATCGCCCAGAAGGTGTTGGTAAAGCCGTAGCTCAAGGCCAATACGCCGCCGATGGCCTCCAGCGCCAGGAACGACACCGCGCCCAAGGCGGTGTTGGCGATGCGCAGTTCCGACCATTTGCGGAAGGACTTCGGGGTGTAGCGCAGGGCGTAGTCTTCCATGGTCTCGTCGGCGACCCAGGAGTTGTAGTCGCGGCGGATCTTGACGATGCGCTGGGTGCCGGGGAGGGGGTGCACGGTGGGGAACTCCTGCAAGGATGGGGAGATGGCAGCAATATTCGTGCCCCAGTCCTGCGGGGTGCGCTCTTCGTGGCGAGGGAGCTTGCTCCCGTTGGACTGCGAAGCAGGCCCAGCAAGACCACTTCATTTTTCCAGGCAGAACAGGGTCGCCGGTTTTGGGGCCGCTGCGCAGCCCAACGGGAGCAAGCTACCTCGCCACAGGGGTTTCCTTTCCCAAGGCGGGCGGGATCCTGCTCGAAAATGGTGCGCAACGGCATACGTCAAATGACGTATCCCGTTACGTCAGGCTGCGTATACCCGCCGTGGCCACCTGCCGCCATGCTGAACCCCTCATTGCAGAGGAGTCGCCCCATGGAATCACGATTGATCCGCTCCAAACCGTTGTTGGCTTTATCACTGCTGGCGGCGAGTCTGTTCAGCCATGGCGTCATGGCCGACAACGAAGGCCTGGCGGTGACGCCGACCGAAGTCACCGTCGGCCAGTTGCACTCGGCCACCGGCACCATGGCGATTTCCGAAACCGGTTCGATCCAGGCCGAACGCCTGGCCATCGAGCAGATCAACGCCTCGGGCGGGATCCTCGGGCGGCAGATCAAGGTGATCCAGGAAGACGGCGCGTCCGACTGGCCGACCTTCGCCGAAAAGGCCAAGAAACTGCTGGTGAACGACAAGGTGGCCGCAGTGTTCGGCTGCTGGACCTCCGCTTCACGTAAAGCCGTATTGCCGATCTTCGAGAAAGAAAACGGCCTGCTCTACTACCCGACCTTCTATGAAGGCCTGGAACAGTCGAAAAACGTGATCTACACCGGCCAGGAAGCGACCCAGCAAATCCTTGCCAGCCTCGACTGGATCGCCAAGACCAAGGGCGCCAAAACCTTCTACCTGGTGGGCTCGGACTACATCTGGCCGCGCACCTCGATGAAGATCGCGCGCAAGCACATTGAAAACGTCCTGCACGGCACCGTGGTCGGCGAAGACTACTACCCGCTGGGCAACACCCAGTTCGGTTCGCTGATCAACAAGGTCAAGCTGAAAAAGCCTGACGTGGTGTTTGCGGCCGTGGTGGGCGGCTCCAACGTGGCCTTCTACAAACAGCTCAACGCAGCGGGCGTGAATGCGTCCAAGCAAACCCTGTTGACCCTGTCGGTGACCGAAGACGAACTGCTGGGCATCGGCGGCGAAAACATGGCTGGCTTCTATGCCTCGATGAAGTACTTCCAGAGCCTCGACAACCCGAACAACAAAGCCTTCGTGGAAGCGTTCAAGGCCAAGTACGGCAAGGACGCAGTGATTGGCGACGTGACCCAGGCGGCCTACCTCGGCCCCTGGTTGTGGAAAGCGGCGGTGGAGAAGGCCGGCAGTTTCGACGTGGATAAAGTCGTCGCCGCATCGCCTGGCATCGAGCTGAAAAACGCGCCGGAAGGCTACGTGAAGATCCACGAAAACCATCACCTGTGGAGCAAGTCGCGCATCGGCGAAGTGCAGCCCAATGGCCAGTTCAAGGTGATCTACGAGTCGGATCTGATCGAGCCGAATCCGTTTCCGAAAGGCTATCAATAACCTCGGGTCTGGCGCTGATCTGAATGTGGGAACTGGTTTTGTGTGGGAGCGGGCTTGCTCGCGAAAGCGGTGAATCAGTGAGTGCATCCGGTACTGACACACCGTATTCGCGAGCAAGCCCGCTCCCACACAAGCCAGCTCCCACATAAAGCAGAAGCAGATTGCATTTCAACCTCCCGCTCAGGAGACCATCATCATGGAATGGCTATCGGAATTTGGAGCCATCGCGGCGATGCAGGGGTTCAACGGCTTGTCCGTGTTCTGCGTGCTGTTGCTGATGGCATTGGGACTGGCAATCATCTTCGGCCAGATGGGCGTGATCAACATGGCCCACGGTGAGTTCCTGACCATTGGCGCCTACACCACCTACGTCTGTTCCAGTCTTACCGCGCATTTCGCGCCAAGCTTTCAGCCGTATTACTTTTTCGTTGCCATTGCCCTGTCATTCCTCGTCGCGGGCGCCGTGGGCTGGCTGGTGGAATGGGCAATGATCAGCCGCTTGTACAAGCGGCCCCTGGACACTTTGCTCGCCACTTGGGGTTTGTCCCTGGTGATGCAGCAAACCTTCCGCTCGGTGTTCGGCGCCCGTGAAGTGAGCGCCGAACCGCCGGCCTGGCTGATGGGCTCGGTGAACCTCAGCGACGCCATCGAGATCCCGCGCAACGGCCTGTTCATGATGGGCCTGACCGTGCTGCTGACCGGGGCGATCTTCGTCATGCTCTACCGTTCGCGCTGGGGCTTGCAGGTGCGCGCCACCGTGCAGAACCGCTTGATGAGCCGGGCGGTGGGCATCAACACGCGCAAGGTCGACCGCATGACCTTCGCCCTCGGCTGCGGCGTGGCGGGCGTGGCCGGTGCGGCGTTCACCACCATCGGCTCCACCGGGCCGACCGCCGGTTCGCAGTACATCGTCGACACCTTCCTGGTCGTCGTATTCGGCGGCGCGCAAAGCCTGTTCGGCACCATTGCCTCGGCGTTCGTGATTGCCCAGACCCAATCGCTGTCGGAGTTTTTCCTCAGTGGCTCGATGGCCAAGGTGCTGACGCTGTCGTCGGTGATCCTGATCCTGATGCTGCGCCCGCAAGGGTTGTTCTCCATCAAAGTGCGCAAGTAGAGGCGAACCGATGAAGGCTCTAGACAAACTGCTGGGCGGCCAGCAAAACCTGATCGGCATCGTGCTGTTGGCGCTGTTGATCCTCGTGGTGTTCCCGCTGACCCTGGACGCCTTCCGGCTGAACATGGTCGGCAAGTACCTGACCTACGCGTTCGTCGCGGTGGGCCTGGTGCTGTGCTGGGGCTATGGCGGGATTCTCAGCCTCGGGCAGGGCGTGTTTTTCGGCGTCGGCGGCTACTGCATGGCGATGTTCCTGAAGCTTGAGGCCTCGGACCCGATCAGCACCAAGATCCAGTCCACCCCGGGCATCCCGGACTTCATGGACTGGAACCAGATCACCGAATTGCCGTGGCTCTGGCAGCCGTTCCACAGCTTCACCTTCACCCTGTTCGCGGTGATTGCGGTGCCGGTGCTGCTGGCGTTCATCATTGGCATGGCGCTGTTCAAGCGGCGGGTGGGCGATGTGTATTTCTCCATCGTCACCCAGGCGATTGCGCTGATCCTCACGGTGCTGATCGTCGGCCAGCAAGGCCTTACCGGTGGTGTCAATGGCATTACTGACCTCAAGACCCTGCTGGGCTGGGACCTGCGCGGTGACGGTGCGAAGATGATCCTGTATTTCATCAACGCCGGGCTGTTGTTCGGCTGCATCTTCATTGGCCGTTTTATCCTCGCCTCGAAGCTGGGCCGGCTGTTGATGGCCATGCGCGACAAGGAAGAGCGGGTACGGTTTTCCGGGTATGACGTGGCCAGCTTCAAGATTTTCGTGTTCTGCGTGGCGGCGGCGTTCTCGGCGATTGGCGGGGCGATGTTTGCCTTGCAGGTGGGCTTTATGTCGCCGTCGTTCGTGGGCATCGTGCCGTCCATCGAGATGGTGATCTTTGCCGCGGTGGGCGGGCGCATGTCGTTGCTGGGCGCGGTGTATGGCGCGTTGCTGGTGAACTATGGCAAGACCTACTTTTCCGAATCCTTCCCCGAGCTGTGGCTGTACCTGATGGGCGGGTTGTTTATCGCCGTGGTCATGTACTTCCCCAACGGCCTGGCGGGGTTGTGGGACAGCCATGGTCGCCAGGCCCTGGCCCGAGTGTTGCGGCGCAAGCCGGTGATCAAGGCCGAACCGGCGAAGATCAAGCCCAAGGCTGAAGCCAAGATCCTGGAGACACAGCCATGACCGCCGTTGGTTTTGAAATGAAGAAACCGGTGTTGGCTATCGAAGGCCTCACCGTGTCATTCGATGGCTTCAAGGCTGTCGACAACCTCAACCTGTATATCGACCGCAATGAAGTGCGGGTGGTGATCGGGCCCAACGGCGCCGGCAAAACCACGGTGCTGGATTTGATCTGCGGCAAGACCCGCGCCACCAGTGGCAGCATCCAGTTCGACGGCCAGGAACTGACCAAAATGCGCGAATACAACATCGTGCGCGCCGGGGTAGGGCGCAAGTTCCAGAACCCATCGATCTACGAAAACCTCACGGTGTTTGAAAACCTCGAGATGTCGTATCCGGCCGGGCGCAAGGTGTGGGGCGCGCTGTTTTTCAAGCGTAATGCCCAGGTGATTGCGCGGGTCGAGGAGGTGGCGCGGGAAATCTTCCTCGGCGACTTGTTGCAGCAGCAGGCGGACCTGCTGTCTCACGGGCAAAAGCAGTGGCTGGAGATTGGCATGCTGCTGATGCAAGACCCTGAATTGCTGATGCTCGACGAGCCGGTGGCCGGGATGAGCGTCAACGAGCGGGCGCAAACGGCCGAGTTGCTCAAGCGCATCAGCCAGGGGCGCTCGGTGTTGGTGATCGAGCATGACATGGAGTTCGTCAAGAGCATTGCCCACAAGGTCACGGTGTTGCATCAGGGCAAGGTGCTGGCCGAGGGCAGCATGGAGTCGGTGCAGAGCAATCCGAAAGTCATTGAAGTGTATTTGGGCCACTGAGGAGTCGGGCATGTTCAAGATCGACAAACTGTCGTGTGGGTACGGGCAGAGCCAGATTCTTCACGACCTGGAGCTGGATGTGGCGAAGCGTGAGATCGTCGCGGTGATGGGGCGCAACGGGATGGGCAAGACCACGTTGTTCAAGAGCCTGATGGGTATTTTGCCGCAGTGGCAGGGGCAGGTGAGTGTGGATGGGCATGATGTGTCTGCGCTTGAAACCCATGAGCGGGTGGAGCGGGGGATTGCCTATGTGCCGCAGGGGCGGATGATTTTTCCCAGCATGAGTGTGTTGGAGAATATTCAGACTGGGTTGCCGGCGGCGGCCCGGGGCAGGGTGCCTGAGGATTTGTATGCGCTGTTTCCGGTGCTGTATGACATGCGTTCGCGCAAGGGTGGGAATTTGTCTGGGGGGCAGCAACAGCAGTTGGCGATTGCCCGGGCGTTGGCGACGAATCCCAAGGTGTTGTTGCTCGATGAGCCGACTGAGGGGATTCAGCCTTCGATCATCAAGGACATTGCTCGTACGCTTAAGGAGATTCGCAATTTGCGAGATTTGACGATTGTTGTTTCTGAGCAGGTGTTGTCGTTTACTTTGGAAATTGCTGATCGGTTTTTGGTGATTGAGAAGGGGAGGTTTGTGATTGAGGAAACTCGGGATCGGGTGGATGAGGCGACTATCAGTCGGTATTTGTCGGTTTGATCTGGCTGCGCAATACCTGCGTTC
>NZ_JACAOM010000171.1:0-5242 GCF_013386245.1 Pseudomonas sp. 21615526
AGGCCCAGCAGATCGGCCAGTTGCAGCAAGCCGTAATAGGTCGGCGATTCGGCGGCGATCAGGTCGCCGGGGCGGGTCAGCACCCGCAGCGACATCTGCAATGCATCGACACACCCATGGGTGATCACCACTTCGGAGGGGTCGACCACCACCCCGGCATCGCGCATACGGATCGCCACCTGGCGCCGCAGCGGCTCGAAACCCGGGCTGAACATGTAACTGAACGCCCGCGGGCTCTGGAAACGCGTGACCTTGGCCAGTTGCTGATGCAGCGCGCGCACAGGCAGGTAGTCGACACTCGGCACGGCGGCGCCGAGCGGGAACACGCCTTCGCGACGGGATTCCACCAACACCTGTTGAATGATGCTGCTGCGGGTGACCAACCCTGGACGCTCGACCCGGGCGATGTCCGGCGTGGGCGCAGTGAGCGCCGGCGTCTGGTGCACGTAATACCCGGACTGCGGCCGCGCGCGAATCAAACCCTGGTCTTCCAGGTTCGCGTAGGCCTGCAACACGGTGGCGTGGCTGACGTTGAGCTGGGAGCTCATTTTGCGTACCGAAGGCACGCGCTCGCCCGGCTGATAGACACCGCGGCGGATATCCTCAGCCAGCTGCTGGGCGATACGTTGGTAGAGCAACAGATTGGTCATGACGCAGCACTCGATTTCACGGGTATTTTATTTTTGTGTGAAACATACCGGCACAGTTTAGAAGTGTACGGGGACAGTTGCCACAATAGTCGAGCGCGGGCGGCAGTGATAGAAAAAACTGTAAGGGTTGCGAACTGAATCGCAGGCATAAAAAACCCGATCATTGATCGGGCTTATGTGGGAGNNGGCTCGACAGCTCCCACAGGAATCAGCTTTCACCTTGAGAATCAGGTTCAGCGAGCAGCGCCCAGCTGGCCTTTTTCGTCGGAGAACACAATTTCTACCCGACGGTTCTGCGCCCTGCCCCGCTCAGACGCGTTGGCTTCGACCGGATACTGATCGCCGTAGCCTTCGACCTGAATGCGTTTTTCGTCGATCCCCAGGTCGCTCAGTACATCCGCAACCGCTTGAGCGCGGTCCCGGGACAGTTTGATATTTTCCTGTTCGCCGCCGGTATTGTCGGTGTAACCCTCGATGCGCACCACGCGCTTGGGGTTCAGCTGCAGGAACTGCACCACTTTGAGCACGGTGCGGTTGGCCGAGTTTTGCAGCTCTGCATCACCCGTATCGAACAGCACGTCACCCAGGGTCATCACCAGCCCGCGATCAGGCTGGACGGTGGTCAGGCTGGATATCTGCGCCTCAATCCATTTGCCCTGTTGCTGAACGCTGGAGAGCTTGGCTTCACGCAGGGCCAGTTGCAGGCGCTGGCGTTCCAGCTCCAGCTTGACCCCACGCTCCTGGTTGAGTGCCTGCTCGGTGTGTTCCCGGGCAATCGCGCTGTAGCGCTGGCTCAGGTAGGCGTAATGCGCCACATCGGCGCCGCTGCCCCAGAAGCTGGAGAAACGGTCGGCACGGGCCAGGGACTCACCGGCGCGAATCACGTCCTTGGGTGCGATACGCAGCACATTCGAATCTTCCTTGACCTTCTGGAAGTCAGTGCTGGCCTGTTGCAAGGCGAGGTTACTGTCGGGGTGCGTCGCACAACCACCCAGCGCACTGCCCAGCAACACCACACAGCTCAACCCACGCATCAACGGGCTCATTGGGCGTCTCCCAACTGCAACTGCTTGCGCAGGCGGGTGATGCGGGTGTTGAGCACGTTCAGTTGCTCCTGGCTTTTGCGGGTCAGCACCCGCGCTTCCGCCAGGCGGGCGTCCAGCTCGGCTTCTTCAGCCTGCATGCGGGCGTCCTTGTAGGATTCATCGGCCATGTCGGCACGGGCCTGGGTGAACTTGTCTTCCGCCAGCTTCAGCTCGGGCGAATCGCTGGCAACGGCGCCCACGGCGCTGGCTTGTTCCAGGGCTTGCCGGGTCAGGCGCATCTGTTCATTCGGCGCAGGATCGGCTGCACATCCCGCCAGAGCTACAACGGCGAGGGCCGCGAAAAGAGGTCGAATAGTCACTGAAAATCCCTACTTTGTTGGGGTGCCGACGGGTTGCTGCAACTGCGCTTTCCAGCGCTTAAGATTGCTCTGCAGCGCGGTTTCCGCCAGACCGGACGCGGGCAATTCTGTCATCTTTTTGGCGAGCTGTCCGCGCAACCACGGATCGTTGCAGGCGGAGTTGTGGGAAATAGCCAGGTACAGGCCCGGCTGGTCGATGGGGATTTCCCGCGCCACCAGGTCGTTGCTCATGCCCAGGGTCTGGGCCATGGCCATGCCGGAATAACGTCCGGCGAGTACGTAGTCCACTTCTCCCAACAGCAATTTCTGGAACGCCGGGGTCAGGGTGGGCAGGCGCTGCAGGGTGAGTTGCTCACCGGCGAAGGTTTCAAAGTCGCGGCTCAGGCGTGCCCTTTCCGACACCGCGCCCTTGTGGCCGTGCAGGTCGCCGGCCTGGCTGTAGGCCAGGGTCGAATCCTTGCGGGTCCAGACCAGATAATCGGTTTGCACCAATGCCGGGTGGATGTAGTCGAGGGAGTCCAGGGCGTCGAGGGTCAATGGCGCGTCGGCGAGGATGTCCATGCGCCCGCTGCGCACTTCTTCCAGCGCCAGGGAACGTTTGCCGCCGTACAGCAGGTCGATTTTCACCCCGAGGTCCTTGGCCACTTGCTGCAGTATGTCGGCGGTGGCGCCGATCAAGTGCGTGGGGTCCTGGGGATCACGCCACAGATAAGGCGGTGCGTCCGGGCTGCCGGTGATCACCAGGCGATCACATTTGCCAGCCGCCAGCGACACCGCCGGCAGCAGTGACAGGGCCAGCAGTACAGTCCAGGAACGCAATTCCATGGCAGGGTTCTCCAGTTGAAAAATTACCGGGCAAAAAAAAGCCCGGTCAAAAGACCGGGCTCTTTATAAGTGAAGCGGCTGGATTAGACCAGCTTCTCCAACTCGGGTACGGCTTCGAACAAGTCCGCCACCAGGCCGTAATCAGCCACCTGGAAGATCGGTGCTTCTTCGTCCTTGTTGATCGCAACGATCACCTTGGAGTCTTTCATACCGGCCAAGTGCTGGATCGCGCCGGAGATACCGACGGCGATGTACAGCTGTGGCGCAACGATCTTGCCGGTCTGGCCGACCTGCATGTCGTTCGGTACAAAACCTGCGTCGACGGCAGCGCGGGAAGCGCCGACCGCAGCGCCCAGCTTGTCGGCCAGGGCGTACAGGTGCTTGAAGTTGTCGCCGTTCTGCATGCCGCGGCCGCCGGAAACGACGATCTTGGCAGCGGTCAGTTCCGGACGATCGGACTTGGCCAGCTCTTCGCCAACGAAGCTGGAAGTGCCAGCGTCGTGGGCAGCAGCCACAGCTTCAACCGCAGCCGAACCACCTTCAGCAGCAACCGGGTCGAAACCGGTGGCACGCACGGTGATGACTTTTACCGACGCAGTGGACTGCACGGTAGCGATGGCGTTACCGGCATAGATCGGACGCTTGAAGGTGTCGGCGCTTTCTACCGAAACGATCTCGGAGATCTGGTCAACGTCCAGTTGCGCAGCAACGCGCGGCAGGATGTTTTTGCCGTTGGAGGTGGCGGCAGCCAGGATGTGGCTGTAGCCAGCGCCCAGCTCTGCTACCAGCGGCGCAACGTTTTCCGGCAATTGGTGAGCGTAGGCTGCGTTATCGGCAACCAGTACTTTGCTCACGCCAGCGATTTTGGCAGCGGCTTCAGCCACGGCGCCAACGTTTTGGCCGGCGACCAGCACGTGGATATCACCACCGATTTTGGCGGCGGCGGCAACAGTGTTCAGGGTGGCCGGAGCCACGACCTTGTTGTCGTGTTCTGCGATTACCAAGATAGTCATGGTTAGATTACCTTCGCTTCGTTTTTCAGTTTCTCGACCAGTTCAGCCACCGACTTGACCTTGATGCCCGCGCTGCGTGCAGCCGGCGCTTCGACTTTGACGGTCTTGTTGGTGGAGGCGGTGGAAACGCCCAAAGCATCCGGAGTCAGCACTTCGAGAGGCTTCTTCTTGGCTTTCATGATGTTTGGCAGGGACGCGTAGCGCGGCTCGTTCAAACGCAGGTCGGTGGTGACGATGGCCGGCAGTTTCAGGGAAACTGTCTGCGCGCCGCCGTCGATTTCGCGGGTCACGGCAACCTTGTCGCCGCTCACTTCGACTTTCGAGGCGAAGGTGCCCTGGCCGTAACCGGTCAGTGCAGCCAGCATCTGGCCAGTCTGGTTGTTGTCGCTGTCGATGGCTTGTTTGCCGAGGATCACCAGCGATGGCTGTTCCTTGTCGACAACGGCTTTCAACAACTTGGCAACGGCCAGGGACGTCAGCTCTTCAGCGGATTCGACGAGGATGGCGCGATCGGCACCCAGCGCCAGGGCGGTACGCAGCTGCTCTTGAGCAGTGGTCGGACCGATGGAAACGACGACGATTTCAGTCGCAACGCCTTTCTCTTTCAGGCGTACGGCTTCTTCCACGGCGATTTCGCAGAAAGGGTTCATCGACATCTTGACGTTAGCGAGGTCGACGCCGGAATTGTCCGCCTTGACGCGAACTTTCACGTTGTAATCGACAACGCGTTTGACAGCTACAAGAACCTTCATGGATTCCTCGTTACTCTCCGGTGAAAAGAAAGTCGCCTAGGCGAACCTGGCGGTTTGATGCTCATCGGCACACAAGGGCACCTCCAAAAACACCGGCAATCGTCGGCGGGGGACCTTGCTCACGGGAGTGATGACCGTTCGTCAGCGGTGACTGAGAGGTCATTCATTATCGTGGCGTGTAAACTGCGCGCCATCGTGGCTCGCGCGTCACCCTTATTTGCCTTCAGCCTGTCTTTCGAGGTGGCCTTGAAACCCACAGTCTGCCTACGGGATGCGCAAAACCGACCGTATATTGACCGGAACGCCTATTCCGGTCAATACGCCAAAATGGTCAGTTATAAGCCGCGTTGCTTTGATTTACCTAGCTTGCGGGCAATTCAAACAAACGTTTGTATTGGACGCTGAGAGTGGTGTAGATATAATGCGCCAGCTAGAGAGAAAGGTGGGTCGTCCCCTGCCCCTTGCATGAGATTGATGCAGGCATTGTGGGACGGATTACCGAACCTCCACCCATTAGAAAAAAAAGCCGTTGAGCCTTGAGTAGGAGATAGCCTGTGGAACGCGAATACATGGAATTCGACGTGGTCATCGTCGGCG
>NZ_JACAOM010000172.1:0-22394 GCF_013386245.1 Pseudomonas sp. 21615526
ATCTGCTTTCGCTCTGGTCACCGAAAAAACGGATATGTACTCAATCCCGATAGACCCCACCAATCACCCAGTCAGCCCAAGCAATTGGACGCAACGCAAACATGCTTCTAACCTGACAGCCTGCGCCACCCAAGAAGCCCGCCCATGATCGTCCGTCCCAAACCCAACCTGCTCGGCATCCTGTTCTCCCTCAAGGGCTCGATCGCCAAACGCATTGCGCTGCGCAGCCTGCTGGTCACCCTCCTGGCCTCAGTCATCGTGCTGGTAGAAACCCTGCACCCGGCCTACTTTTCCAAGGTCAACGCCACACCCTTCACACTGCTGGGGCTGTCACTGTCCATCTTCATGAGTTTTCGCAACAACGCCTGCTACGACCGCTGGTGGGAAGGCCGCAAACAACTGGGCCAGATGATCATCGAGATCCGCTCACTGATCCGCGAAACCCAGGTCCTCAACCCTGCCGAACGCAAACACGTCCTGCGCAGCCTGTGCGGTTTCGCCCATGGCCTGATCGCCCGCCTGCGCCTGGAAGACGAAAGCCAGGCGATCAAACCGTGGGCCAACCCAGAACCCGGCCACCCGAACCTGCCCGACAGCATCCTGCAAGACCTCGGCGCCCGCTGCTCGAACCTCGCCGAACAGGGCCACATCAGCGACTGGCGCTACACCCAACTGGAAACCCGGCTGTACGGCCTGAGCCAGGTCCAGGCCTCCTGTGAGCGGATCAAACACACCCCGCTGCCCTTCCCCTACACCTTGCTGCTGCACCGCACCATCTACCTGTTCTGTATCCTGCTGCCCTTCGCCATGGCCGAGCCGCTGGGCTGGCTGACCCCGGTGTTCACCGCCATCGTCAGCTACACCTTCTTCGGCCTGGACGAAATCGGCGACGACCTCGAAGACCCGTTCGGCTTCGACGAAAACGACCTGCCCTGCAACGCCATCGTGCGCACCCTGGAGCGCGAGATTCTCGCCGCCCTCGGCGAAACCACGCTGCCGCCGGCCCTTGAGCCGATTGAGTTCGTGCTGACGTGATGCGGGTTTGACACTCGCGATAACCTGACCGAAGCTGATGGCTTTGCACTAGCTGCCCAGCTTTCGGACGCCTGCATGTCAAAGTCACGCCGTTACTCCATCGTCGGCCTGTGCGCCCTGTTGTTTATTGTGCTGATCACCTGGTATTTCACCCGCACCACGCCGGTGGTGGTGCCCCCGGCCATCGCCCATGGTTACGCCAAGGCCTTGAAACAGGCGCACAACGGTGAACCCGGCGCTGCCCGGGTGCTGTATCAACAGTTGGGCCGCCCGGACCTCTCCGATGTGCGCCGCGCCGCCCTGCATGCCGAACTGCCCAACTACCCAAGCCCCCAGGCCCTCAAGCTGGCGGACAAGGACCTGGCCAACGACGCGCCAATGGTGCGCGAGGCGGCGATTCACAGCATTGTCGGCCTGGTGCCCAGCGGCCAGCGCACGCTGTTGCTCGGGCCACTGCTGGATGACCCCGAGCAAAGCGTCAGGTTTGCCGCGGCCAATGCCTTGCTCGGGCTGTCCCCGGATACCCTGGGCCTGTACTTCGGCCCGTTGCAGCAAGTGCTCGACGAATACGTGAAGCTGCTCAAGGGCCAACCCGAAAGCCCCGAAGGCTGGATCCAGCTGGCACGCCTGTACATTCACAGCGCGCTGCTGCCCGACGCACAAAACGCCCTGGAGCAGGCGATGCGCCTGCAACCGGACAACCTGCAAGCCGTGGTCGCGCAAATTGAACTGCTGGACAAGCAGGGCAAGGTCGACGAGTCCCGCCAACTCCTGGCCAAACAGTTGCAGGCCCACCCCGATTCGGCCTACCTGCAACATGCCCTGGGCATGTGGCTGCTGCACCATGGCGAGCGCGCCTTTGCCCTGCTCAGCCTGTCCCGAGCGGTGGAGCTCGAACCGAACAACCAGGATTACCGCTACGACCTGGCCACCACCCTGCACGCCCAGCAGGAACTGGAGGCCGCCCAGCGCCAGCTGGAAGAAATCATCCAGCGCAACCCGGCCAATCGCAAAGCCAGGGTGCTGCTGGTCAATTACTGGAAGGAAACCGGCCAGTTGCAGAATGTGCAGGTGCTGCTGGCACAGCTTGAACAGCAGAATCCGGACGACCCGGCGCTGCAACAGGGCCTGTAAAAGCGGTATTTGATACAAAACGTTGAACCGCCACACGGCGCCAAGGTCAAGTAAATATGGCGCGCCCCAGACGGCGCTGCCGACTACTTATTTGTGACCCGAGGGCACTTCTTGTCTACATCCAAAGAGCTGTTCACAGCAAAGGCGGCCACCGGTATTGAAGGTCTGGACGACATTCTTGCCGGAGGGCTTTCCCGTAGCCATTTGTTCCTGCTGGAAGGTGAACCCGGCACCGGTAAAACCACCGTGGCCCTGCATTTCCTCCAGGCCGGCGCAAAAAACGGCGAACGATCGCTGTACATCACCCTGTCGGAAACCGAGCGCGAGTTGCGCCAGGGTGCCAAGTCCCATGGCTGGGACCTGGACGAACACATTCACATCTTTGAACTGACTCCCCCCGAAAGCCTGCTCAATGCCGAGCACCAGCAAAGCCTCCTGTATTCCTCGGACCTTGAGCTGGGCGAAGCCACCCGGCAGATTTTCGAAGTGGTGGAACGGGTCAAACCTACCCGCGTCGTGATCGACAGCCTTTCGGAAATCCGCCTGCTGGCGCAAAGCTCCCTGCGCTATCGCCGGCAGATCCTGGCGATCAAGCACTACTTCGTGCGCTACGACGCCACCGTGCTGCTGCTGGACGACCTGACCACCGAGTCCCTCGACAAGACCGTACACAGCGTGGCCCACGGTGTGATTCGTCTCGAAGAACTGACCCCCAACTACGGTGCCGAGCGCCGCCGCGTGCGGATCGTGAAATACCGTGGGCAGAAATACCGCGGCGGTTTTCACGACTTCACCATCATGGAAGACGGCGTACATGTGTTCCCGCGCCTGGTGGCAGCCGAGCACCGTGGCGGCTACAACCGCCAGACCCTCACCAGCGGCATCCGCGAGATGGACGCCCTGTTGGGCGGCGGGATCGAGACCGGTTCCAGCACCTTGATCCTGGGCCCGGCCGGTACCGGCAAATCGCTGATCTCGATGATCTTTGCCGCGGCGGCCGTCTCCCGGGGCGAAAAAGCCGCGCTGTTCATTTTTGACGAAGAGCTGGGCCTGCTGTTCGAGCGCATGAAGAACATGGGCATCGACCTGAAGGCCCTGCAAGCCACCGGCAACCTGCTGATCGAACAGGTAGACGCCGCCGAGTTGTCCCCCGGCGAGTTCTCCCATCGGGTGCGCCGCTGTGTGGACGAACGCGGGATCAAGACCGTGGTGATCGACAGCGTCAATGGCTATCAGGCCGCGATGCCGGAAGAGAACGCGTTGATCCTGCACATGCACGAACTGCTGCTGTACCTCAACCGCCGTGGCGCTGCGACCTTCATGACCGTCGCCCAGCACGGGCTGGTGGGGGACATGCAGGCGCCGGTGGACATTACCTATCTGGCCGACACCGTGATCCTGCTGCGTTACTTCGAAGCGCTGGGCAAGGTGCGGCGCGCTATTTCGATCATCAAGAAACGCACTGGCAGCCACGAATCGACCATTCGCGAATACCGCATCGGCAGTCGTGGCATGACCATCGGCGAACCGCTTGATGCGTTCCAGGGTGTATTGCGCGGCGTACCGACCTACATGGGCACCGACAACCCGCTGCTCAAGGATGAAAGTTCATGAGTGGCCTGCCGGCCATTTTCGAACGGGCGATCATTCTGGCGCCCCTGGGTCGCGACAGCTCCCTGGCGTTGATGATGCTCAATGAGGCTGGTTTCAACGGCATCATCGCCAGCCATTTGCAGATGCTCTGCGAGGAGCTGGAGCACGGTGCCGGCTTGCTGGTCATTGCTGCCGAAGCCCTGCGCGGTATCGACCTGGAACCGCTGCTCACGTACCTGCATCAGCAACCGGCGTGGTCAGACCTGCCGATTGTGCTGATGACGCACCACGGCGGCAGCGAACAGAATGGCTCGTCGCACCTGAGCACCTTGCTGGGCAACGTGACGTTCCTGGAGCGTCCGTTCCACCCGATCACCCTGATCAGCCTCGTGACCACGGCGCTGCGCGGACGTCGTCGGCAATACGAGGCCCGCGACCGGCTGATCGACCTGAGCCAGAGCGAACAGCGCCTGCAAAGCACCCTGGAAACCCTTGAGCAACAGGTGGAAGAACGCACGGCGCAGCTGCGCAATAACGAAGAAGCGTTGCGCCAATCGCAGAAAATGGAAGCCGTCGGCCAATTGACCGGCGGCATCGCCCATGACTTCAACAACATGCTGACCGGCATCATCGGCAGCCTGGAACTGCTGCGCAGGCGCGTGGCTCGGGGCCGCACCGAAGACCTCGACAGCCTGATCGACCTGGGTGTCACTTCAGCCAACCGCGCGGCCGCCCTGACCCACCGCTTGCTGGCGTTTTCCCGTCGCCAGTCGCTGGATTCAAAACCGGTACAGATCAACCAATTGGTGAGTTCGATGGGTGAGCTGCTGCAACGCAGCCTGAATGAAAGCATTGCCCTGGATATCCGCCTGACCGAGCAACTCTGGACCGCCGAAGCCGACCCCAACCAGCTGGAAAGCGCCCTGCTCAACCTCGCCATCAATGCCCGGGATGCGATGCCCAACGGCGGCAAACTGGTGGTGGAAACCACCAACCGCCACTTGGACAGTGTGTTTACCGCAGCCTACGGCACCCTCACCCCTGGCGACTATGTGGAACTGAGCGTCAGCGACACCGGTTGCGGCATGCCCGAGAGCGTGATCAGCCGTGCATTTGACCCGTTCTTCACCACCAAACCCATCGGCCAGGGCACCGGGCTGGGGTTGTCGATGATCTACGGGTTTGCGCGCCAATCCCACGGGCATGTGTCGATCCACAGCGTGGTGGGCCAAGGCACCACCGTCAGCCTGTTCCTGCCGAGGTATGTCGGCGAGGTCATTGCAGATGAACCGCTCAACCCGGCATTGCTGCCGTTCGCCAATGCCGGCGAGACCGTGCTGATCGTCGAGGACGACCCGGCCGTGCGGGTGCTGGTCAGCGCCGTGCTGAGTGAACTGGGCTATGCCTTCGTCGAAGCCGGTGATGCCGACAGTGCCATGCCGATCATCGAGTCCAGCCAGCGCATTGACCTGCTGATCAGCGACGTTGGCCTGCCCGGCATGAACGGCCGGCAACTGGCGGAGATCGGCCGGCAGGTGCGGCCCGAGTTGAAGGTGTTGTTTATTACCGGCTATGCAGAGCATGCGGCTGTACGGGGCGGTTTTCTGGACCCGGGCATGCAGATGATCACCAAGCCGTTCACCTTTGATCTGTTGACGGCAAAGGTGAGGGAGATGATCAAGGCTTGAAGAGGGAGTGTGCTCCCTCTTCTCAAGACGTTAAGCCAACAGCCGCTGGATATGTTCCTGCAACGTATCCAGGTCAAACGGTTTGGCCAGGATCGGCGCATTGCGCGTGATCGGGCTGTTGCAGTCGAGAATCTCCTGCGGGTAACCGCTGATGAAGATCACTTTCAATTCCGGTCGCAGCTTGATCGCAGGCTCGGCGATCTGCACCCCGGAAATGCCGCCAGGCAGGCGGTAGTCGGTCACCATCAGGTCCAGGTGCGGCTTGGTGGCCAGGATTTCAAACGCCTGCTCACCGTCAATCGCCTTCAACACCCGATACCCCAGGCCCGCCAGGTACTCGCCCAACACAAACATAATCGATTCGTCATCTTCGACGATCAGTACAACATCTTGTGCATCTTCACTCATGGGAAGCCTTTGTCCGGTCAATTGCTGCTGATACGACCATGGGGTCACGCAGAGGTTGCGTCGGATTTGCGATTGATTTCATGCTCCGGCCTCCAGGGGCAGGCAGACGCGGAACAACGCGCCCTCGCCTATCCGGCTTTCCACTTCAATGGTCCCGCCGTGGGCCGCGATAATCTGCTCGGAGATAAACAACCCCAGGCCCAGGCCCGCCACGGCATGGTTGGCCGACACGCGTTCGAACTGTTGGAAAATACGCTTCTGGTTGTCTTCGCTGATGCCGATCCCGTGGTCACGTACTTCTACCCGCGCTTCGCCATGCTCGGCGTACACCCGCACTTCCACCGGGCTCTTGGCCCCGTAGCGCAAGGCGTTGGTCAACAGGTTGGACACCACCTGTTCGATACGGAATTCATCCCAGTTGCCTACCACCGGCCCTTCCTGGACCCAGGCCACCGAAGACTCCGCCGCCGCCACCTGCGGCGCAAAATTTTCCAGCAGGTTGTGCACCAGTTGCGTGAGGTCAAAGCGACCGGGGCGGATCGACAGCTTGCCCGTGCGAATGCGCGACACGTCGAGCATGTCTTCGATCAGGCGGATCAGGCTCTGGATCTGCCGCTCATCGCGGTCGACCATGGCATGCATCTTGTCCAGGGTAAACGCCGCGGCGTTGTCCCGGGCAAGGTGCATCTTGCGCAGCTGGGTTTCCAGGATCAGCCCGTTGAGGGGCGTGCGCACTTCGTGGGCGACGATCGACATGAAGTCATCGCGCATGCGCACGGCCTGCTCCAGTTCGGACTGGGTGGCCTGCAAGCGCGTGAGCAAGGCTTCCTGCTCGCGCCGGCTTTGCTCCAGGGCTTCAACCTGCTGCTTCATCGCCTTGCTCTGGCGGTACAGGTCAACGAATACGTTGACCTTGCTCTTGACCGCGTGGATATCCAGCGGCTTGTGCAGGAAATCCACGGCGCCGCTTTCGTAGCCCTTGAACGCATAGTTGAGCTCACGGCCGGCAGCGCTGACAAACACGATGGGAATGTTCTTGGTCTTTTCGGTGCCGCGCATCAGCTCGGCCAGCTCGAAGCCGTTCATGCCCGGCATCTGCACGTCGAGAATGGCCATGGCGAACTCGTGCTCCAGCAGCAACGACAAGGCCTCGTCGGCGCTCAATGCCTTATAGACCTGGCGGTCCTCGCGCTTGATCAGCGCTTCAAGGGCCAGCAGGTTTTCCGGCAGATCGTCGACGATCAGCAGTTTGGCCTGGACAGTACTTAACATGGGGAGGATTCCAGGGAAGCCAGCAAGGTGCCGATGCGGCTCAAGGTGAGGATATGGTCAGGTTCATGCAGCGCCAGGGCGGCCCGGGGCATCACGGCGACGCGGGCCTCCAAAGGGTCCTGCACCACCGTGGTACCGCCGCTCTGCTTGACGTGGGCCAGGCCCCGGGCGCCGTCCTGGTTGGCCCCCGTCAGCAAAATCGCCAGCAAGCCCTTGCCGTAGACATCGGCGGCTGAATCAAACAGGTAGTCGATTGCCGGGCGGGAATGGTGCACGCGGTCCTCCTGGCTCAGTGACAGGCTGCGGTCGTGCTCCACCGACAGGTGATAACCGGGGCCGGCAAAATACAGGGTACCGGGCTGGATCACTTCCTTGTCGCGGGCCTCCACCACCTTCATCGATACGCGTCGGTCAAACACTTCCGCCAACTGGCTGCGGCGCTCGTCGGGCAAATGCAGCACGGTAATGATCGGCAGGCCGAAGCTCGCCGGCAGCTCGCCAAAAATGCTCAGCAATGCCTCGACACCGCCTGCGGAAGCGCCGATCACAATGGCCTCGATCCCGGATACCGGGCTGGCAGTAGCTTCATTCATAATTTTCGGTAGATCCGTTCTTGCTTGACCAGGGGTTCGAACTGTTTGCTGTAGGCGGAAAAATCCAGGGTTTCCTTGCTGCCCAGCACCAGGAAGCCGCGGTGACACAGCGACTCATGGAACAATCCAAACGCCCGATCCTGCAACTTTTTATTGAAGTAAATCAATACGTTGCGACAGGAAATTAATTGAGTTTCGGAAAACACGCTATCGGTCGCCAGGCTGTGATCGGCAAACGTCACGTTCTCCCGCAGGGTCTTGTCGAAGATCGCATGATCGTAAGCCGCCGTGTAGTAATCGGCAAACGAACGCTGGCCACCGGCCTGTTGGTAGTTGTGGGTATAGGCGCGGATGTTCTCGAGGGAAAAGATCCCCTGCTTGGCTTTTTCCAGGGACCGGGGATTGATGTCGGTGGCGTAGATGATGGTGCGTTCCAGCAGGCCTTCCTCACGCAACAGGATGGCCATGGAATACACCTCCTCCCCGGTACTGCAGCCCGCGATCCAGATCTTGATCGACGGGTAGGTCTTGAGCAGCGGCACCACTTCCTTGCGAATCGCCAGGAAGTGCGAGGGATCGCGAAACATTTCGCTGACCGGAATCGTCAGGAACTGCAGCAACTGCATGAACGCCGTCGGGTCATGCAGCACCCGTTCCTGCAAGGCCGAGATGGTGGCGCAGTCGAACTGACGCAACGCATGGGCCACGCGGCGCTTGACCGAAGCGCCGGAGTAGTCGCGAAAGTCGTAGCTGTACTTGAGGTAAATCGCCTCAATCAACAAGCGCAGTTCGATGTCAGTGCTTCGTTCCAATTAAATCCGTTCCATCTTGGGTAGCCACACGCGAATCAATGAAAACAACCGGTCCAGGTCGATGGGCTTGGCCAGGTAATCGTTGGAGCCTGCCGCCAGGCAGCGCTCCTGATCGTCCTTCATGGCCTTGGCCGTCACCGCGATGATCGGCAGCTTGCGCCAGCGCGGGTCCTGGCGGATCAAGGCGGTGGCCTCGTACCCGTCCATCTCCGGCATCATCACGTCCATCAGTACCAGGTCGATGTCATCGACTTCATTGAGTTTCTCGATCGCCTCGCGGCCATTACGGCCGATCACGACAATCGCGCCCTTGTGCTCCAGGGCACTGGTCAGGGCGAAGATATTGCGTACATCGTCATCCACCAGCAGGATCTTGCGGCCCTCGAACACCTTGTCGCGGCTGCGGGCAGTCCTGAGCATTGTCTGGCGTTCATGGGACAACTGCGATTCGACTTTGTGCAGAAAGAGTGTCACCTCGTCCAGCAGGCGCTCGGGGGAACGCGCGCCCTTGATGATGATCGAGCGCGAATACTTGCGCAGTTCGGCCTCTTCATCGCGGGTCAGGTTGCGCCCGGTGTAGACGATCACCGGCGGGAACGAGCAGATGTCCTCGATGGACATGCGCTTGAGCAGCTCGTTGCCGAGCATGTCCGGCAGCTTGAGATCGATGATCATGCAGTCGTAGATGTGGGTGCGCAGCAGGTCCAGGGCCTCCTGGGCGAAGCCTACGGCGGTGATCTCGATATCATCGTCGCCGATCAGGCGGGCAATGCTGTCTCGCTGAAGGTCATCGTCTTCCACCAGCAGCACACGCTTGACCTTCTGAGTCAGCTTGGCTTCCAGGCGGGCGAACACATCCTTGAGCTCTTCGCGGGTGGTCGGCTTGACTGCATAGCCCACGGCGCCCATGTGCATGGCGGCTTCGACGCGGTCCTCCACGGAAATCACGTGCACCGGGATATGGCGGGTCCCGGCATGTTCCTTGAGACGTTGCAGCACGGTCAGGCCGGAATGGTCCGGCAGGCGCATGTCCAGCAGGATCGCGTCGGGAATGTACTGTTCCGCCAGGGCGTAGCCTTCGTCTGCGCCATGGGCCACCAGGCAGTGGTAACCCAGTTCATGGGCGAGGTCGAAGAGGATGCGGGCAAAGTTGGGCTCATCTTCCACCACCAGGATGCAACGCGTGGCGAACGGAGCCTTGTCGCGGTCATCGATAAAGCGCGGAATCTGCGCTTCGTGGGCGATCGGCATCGGCGACACCTTGATCGGCGCCGGTGCAGGCGCAGGGGCCACCGCGCGCGACTGTTCCAGCGCGGGGGTGTCTTCGTCACGCTCTACATAGTGCTCGGGCACCACCAGGGTAAAGATACTGCCCTGGCCAGGTTCGCTGGTGACGCTGATATAGCCGCCCAGCAGGTTCGCCAGGTCCCGGGAAATCGACAGGCCCAGGCCGGTGCCGCCGTAACGACGGTTGGTGGTGCCATCGGCCTGGCGGAAGGCCTCGAAGATGCTTTCCTGCTGGTCCGGGGCGATGCCAATCCCCGAGTCGCGTACGGTAAAGGCGATGCCCTCCCCCGGTGCCCGGGATACCGACAGGCTGACCTCACCTTTCTCGGTGAACTTGATGGCGTTGGACAGCAGGTTCTTCAGAATCTGCTCCAGGCGCTGGCGGTCGGTGAACAGCATGTGTGGCGAGCCTTCCTGCACCTCCACCTGGAACCCGAGCTTGCGGTCGGCCGCCAGCGGCTCGAACATGCCGCGCAGCCCATCCACCAGGCGCGCAACGCTGGTGTTCTCCGGGCGCATTTCCAGCTTACCGGCTTCGACCTTGGAGATATCGAGGATGTCATTGATCAGGTTGAGCAAGTCGTTACCGGCCGAGTAGATCGACTCGGCGAACTTGACCTGTTCGGCGCTGAGGTTTTCCTGGGGGTTCTCCGCCAGCAACTTGGCCAGGATCAACGAGCTGTTCAGCGGCGTGCGCAGCTCGTGGGACATGTTGGCGAGGAATTCGGACTTGTACTTGCTGGAGCGCTGCAACTCGTCGGCGCGCTCTTCCAGCTCGATCTGTACGCGGTTGAGCTGGACGTTCTTCTGGTCCATGGCATCGCGCTGCTCGGCCAGGGTCTGGGTCTGTTCGGCCAATTGTTCGTTGGTCTGTTCCAGCTCCGCCTGTTGGGTTTCCAGGTGGGCCTGGGACTCCTTGAGGATGCGCGACTGTTCTTCCAGCTCTTCGTTGGCCGTCTTGAGCTCTTCCTGCTGCACTTGCAGCTCTTCATTGAGCTGCTGGGTTTCGGCCAGCACTTCTTGCAGGCGCTGGCGATAACGCGCGGCTTCGATGGAGGTGCCGATGTTGTCGGCAATCAACTCCAGCAGTTCGACATCACGGTCATCGAGTGCACGCAGGAAACCCAGTTCGATCACCCCGTTGACCCGGCCATCATCGCTGGTCGGTACCACCAGCACGCTGCGGGTCGAACCTTCGCCGAGGCCGGAACTGACCTTGAAGTAATCCACCGGCACATCGTCCAGGCGAATCAGGCGGTCCTGCCGGGCCGATTGGCCGACGATGCCTTCGTCGTTGTAGATCGACTGTTCCTGCTGCTCCTGCTCGCGGGAGAAGCCATAGGTAGCCACGCGTGTGAGGCCGCCGTGCTCTTCACGCACGTACAACGCCGCCACCGCCGAGCCCATGTACTGGGCAAAGAACTGCAAAATGTTGCGCCCCAGCAGGTTCAGCGTCAGTTGGCCAAGGACCTGCTCGGCCAGCTCGGTCTGGCCGTTGCGCAACCAGGCTTGCTGCTCGAGGCGCTTGGCGATCCTCTGCTGCGACATCAGGTTTTCGCTGTAACTGTTTGAAAGTTCTAGAAGATTCTTTCGGCCGACATACGCCAGGAAGCCACTCAGGCCGAGCACAAACACCAGGTACAAGGTGACGCTGATGATCGTGGTGCGGGTAACGTCTTCATTGCGGGTGATGCGGAACTGTTGCTCCATCGCCACCGCCCGGTCGTACTCCTTGCGAATCTCGTCCGTCAGGCTCTTGCCACGCCCGGCTTTCACGGCGGTGCGGTAATCGCCGTTTTGCCGCTGCATGTCAATCATCGACTGGGCGTAGGTGTTCCACGCCTGTTGCAACGACTCCAGACGCTTGAGCCGGTCCACCTGCTCCGGATTGTCCGCCACCAGTGCCTGCAAGTTGCGCAAGTCGGAAATGATCCGCGGCTTGGCCACTTCGTACGGGTCGAGGAAATGCTCGTCACCGGTAATCAGGAAGCCGCGCATGCCGGTTTCCAGGTCCACGGTCAGTTTCGAGGTTTCGTTGAGATTGTTGATTACCCGGTCGGTGTGTTCGACCCACTGGATCACCGACAACAGGTAGGTGATCAGAACGACGAAAAACACCGCGCTGAGCACGCCAACGCCCAACGGCAGTGCCACGTTGCGGCCCAGCAATTTACGGAAGCTTTTCTCATCGACAGACGACGCGGGAGTCATGGGCATGCCTTGGCCAATACGGAAAAACGAGGAGTTTGCCCCAAAGTTGCGCCTGAGCGCTATTTTTCTGCTACCCGTAGCGACATGGATTACATAACCCATTGATAAATAGACGAATGGATGTGTTTTTAACACTTGGCAATTGACTTTCCTTCTTACATGGGAACCGAAGTGAGCCTGGAACGTTGTGTGTGGGCCGCCCCACCCAAAGGGGTGCCGTGGGGAACAGGGAACCTCCTCGGAAAAGGCGCGTATCTCCTAATAAAACAGGTACCCACCGATGCAAAATGTCAGCCACCTCTCCGTGCAACAGCCTGCGCCCCAATTCTTTTCCTCCCCTGCTTCCGGGGCATCGTCCCTGAGCCCCCAGCCAGCCACGCCCCCTGCCGTTGCAGCAGCGCCAGCATCAGCCGCCAGCCGCTCCGATGTGCTGAAACAGCCCATGGCCGACCGGCAGAACTGGCAGAACCTGCTGGACGCCATCAACCTCGCAGCCCCGGCCCTGCAAGACTACGACACCGCCCCCTATGTACAGTCCGTCCTGAAGCTCACACAAATGGCCATTCATCCGGACTCGTCCCATCACAACACCCTGGACATGGGGACCAGGGTCAACCAAAGCCTGGAGGCATTCCTGAATGCCAACGGGGTGCCTCTGCCAACCTCCAAGGCCGAGTTGCTCAAGCTGAAACTGGAAGCGATCGTCAGGATCGCCGCCCACCCTTTCGGTGACCTGGGCGGTGCCTTGTCCTGGCCTGCACCGCTGGACCAGAACCAGCAAACTCAGTTGCGCCTGCTTGCGATGAACCACGCCCACCACCTCGGCGATCAGCCGCAAGTCACGCAGACAAAGAGCGTCCTGGACTTTCTCGCGTACCAGAATCCCATTCCTGCGGCCGCCTTGAACGACCCGGCGAAGATCCTCGAGTTTCTTTTAAGCTCGCCCGAAGGCCAACTGATGGGCCAGGCCCTGCAGCGCGGGCTGAATGGTATCGAGACCAAGAACAGCCATTACGACTACCTGCTGGCCGCCATCAGTGCACAGATGGATCCCGAGTCAGTCCAGGCGCCTCAACGGAACAAACTGGCCGGTTTCGACGTGGCCAGTGAAGAACATTGGGGCAAGCCGGCCTCTGCCATCGTCAACGGGCTGAGCGCACACCTGTCGAGCGAGGGCAGAACGAGCCCCGAGATGGCCCAGGCGGGTGCTTACGTATTGCTGGCAAGAACAGCCCCGGAGTTCCTGATCAAAGACATCCCGGCCAGCGTGACCTATGGCAGCCCGGCCTGGGTCAACCTGGCGGTTGCAGCGGCGTCGATTGAAGCGCAGTCGCCGGGCTCGGTACCGAACATGACTTTCGCCCAAGTGATGCTCAAGGCCGAAAGCGCTGCACTCGCCGAGCCCGCCGTGACCCAAAGCGCACAGAGGGCAGCGCTGATTGATTGGGCCGTGGCCAACGGCGTTATCAGCAAACAACCCGACGATGCCTACAGCCCCGACCAGCTGGAAGCGATACGCGTCGAGTTCACTCAGCAGGTGGATGAACGCATGAAGGCCTCCACCCTGCTGGAGACCGATATCCCGAGCCGCAAGGCCATTGCACTGGCCCAGCTCAAAGAGCGATTTGGCGAGGATGTGCCGTTTGAAAAAAAGGCCCTGACGGTGAAGGACACCCGCCAACAACAGTTTGGCGTACCGCTCTACGACCCTAACCGCGCACCTGCGGGCCTGCATTCGTTGCTGGACATCGCCATGAGTGGCTTGGGCGATTACACCTGGGAATCCAAGGATCCAGACATCACCCAGGCACTGGAAGGCCAGTCGCTCAAGTTCGACGTAAACGCGACATTTCAAAAGCAGTTTGAAGCGTCGATCAAGTCGTTGAACGACGGGGTTGTCACCACCGTAAAGCACCTGATCGCCAGCCTGCCGCTGGAAGATCGAAAAAACATCGAGCAGGGCAACCTCACTTTTTACCAGCCCTCTGTTTATCAATTGGGCCCAAACCTGGTCACCTCGCTTTTCAAACCGATTAAAAATGAGCTGCTGATACAGGTAGAGGGTGGCACGGAACCTGTTACCTATAGGCTGGACATAAAAAACGGCAGCATCAAAAAAGTAACGCCCCAGGATTTCTCTGCGAGTACCTGGGAACTGGCGATCGAGGAAAACAGAATAAAAAAATTCGACGCTTCAGAGGCCAGTGAGCCCGAGCGCTCAGCCAGTACAGACACGAACCCACTGCCTCCCAACAGCTTTGCCACCGCCCGTACCCAGTACATCGCGGATGCATTTGTCGAAAACCTCGACCTGGGCAACGAGGATGTCGTCAAGCAAGCCAAGGGCGCCACGACCTACGAAAAGCAAATGGAAACCGAGTTGAAGGTGACCCATTTCTTCCTGGACCTCATTCCCTTCAAGTCAGCGATTGCCAACTTTACCAAGGGTAATTACCTGGAGGGGGCGATTGACCTCCAGCTGGACCTGCTGGGCTTTGTCAGCCTGGGTTCGTCCAAAGCGGCCCAGGCGGGCACAAAAGCCCTCAGTGCAGGCGCCAAGGCGCTGAATGTTGCCAAAAAGATCGGTGTCGCCACCATCGGCGCCTTGAACCCGGTGGGCGGCTTGGGCGATTTGCTTCTGGGAGGCGCAGGACTGATTAACCGGGGCGGCAAGTTTGTAGTCGAAAAAAGCATTAACGGGCTAAACAAACTCAAGGGGGCAGCCGGCAGCCATGACCTGTTGAAAGCCGCCGGCAAGGAACATGGCGTCGCGGCAATCGGCACCATCAAGCTGGCGGATCAAACCGTCGAAGCCTCCGCTGTATTGAACAAGGGCGAATGGTACGCGTACGACGCCCTCAAGAAACAACCCTATGGCCCACCGCTGAAGGGGTTCACGCCACAGACCGTGTCGGTCCAGGACAACGTTGAAAGCTTCTGGGAGTACTTTGTCGGAGGGCCGGCCACCAAGGCGCAAAACACACCCTCCAAGCAATTATCCAACTCATTCAAGGCTACGCAGGAACACGCCAGAACAACGAGCCACGATGCGTATATGCGTGGCTATAACAACGGGGTAGTGGATGACATCCCGGGCTACTCGGGCTCCATGGATATCGCAGAGCTCATGGAACTGGCACTTAAGCCGAATCGAAGCCCCGAAGAAATCGGCGCCCTGGCACAGTCAATAGGCAAAAAGCGATCAGAAGTCGGCCTTAAAAACTATGAGTTCTACAAAGCCGAAATTGAGCGCATCCCCGGCATCAAGCTCCGGGGCATGCCCCAGAATTTCTATTTGAGCCAGGTGGACACGGTGACCGGAGGCGAATGTGGCGTGTTAGCCAACGCAATGGCCTACGCCGTGTCCGTTGGAAAACAGGACGAGTACATCGACAAGCTTTTCATTGCAGCGGCAACCAAGGAAACCAACCCAAAATCGGCGAGGTTCATCAAGGACATGAGCGAAGCCCAGGATCACTTCAGAAAGCGACCGCACTCGGCTGAAGTCGTCACGCAAAAGTCCTATCAGGCCATCATCGATGACCTGGCCAACGCGACGACGTCCAAGACACTCATCATCGCCACGCCCGTCCACGCGATGACAGCGGGAGTGATCGTGGAAGGCGGCACGCGAAAATGGTTCTATTTCGACCCCAATTTCGGATTGGTCAATTTTCCGACCGAGGACGCCATGAAAAAAGGAATGAAGGAATCGCTGGCCAACAGTAAGGCGCAGCTTATCCCGGGAGCGTTTGGGACGCCGACAAACCCGGAATATACGGTCAGCACCTTCAAGGCAAGCGAGAACCAGAGCCGGGTCCATGGGTTGGTGTACGGATCCCTTTAACCGATAAAACCGGCAGCTTGAGACCATGGCCGGGGCTTGCTGGTTGTTCCAGCAAGCCCCTGGCAAGTGAGTGGCGGTGATACGCGACATTTGTAGCCGTTACCGGCACAATGTTTTGCTTATCTGGGGAACTTGCCGGGACCGACAATACTCAGGATGAAAACGGTCTTCCCATTGCCCAAGACCTGCCCCTTCCACTGTTCGGGAACCTCCACTATGTCAGCCGCCCCCTCCACCATCCTTGTAGTCGAAGACGACGCCATCGTGCGCATGTTGATCGTCGATGTCCTCGAAGAGCTGGAGTACCAAGTGCTTGAAGCGGCCGATGCCGAAGAAGCCTTGAAAATAGTTCAAGACACCGACCAGACCATCGACCTGATGATGACCGACGTCGGCCTGCCGGACATGGACGGCAAGCAACTGGCCCTCAAGGCCCGTGAAATACGCCCCGCCCTGCCCATCCTGTTCGCCAGCGGTTATGCCGAAAATATCGATTCGCCAGCCGACATGCAGGTGATCGGCAAGCCGTTCTCGATTGATCAGTTGCGTGACAAGGTCAAATCCATACTGCCCGTCTGCTGAAGCCCCCTATTCCCCAATGCCGTTACACAGTGACGGCATTCCAATGCAGTCTGCGCCCAGCGGACGCCTCCGTGATCGCGACCACAGCAAACAACTAATTCTTTCGATTGACTAGCGAGTGCGGAATTTACTGCTAGCGTCAAACGACATGTCCTACACGTAATAGTGAATAAGGACAGCCCCCTAGCCTTCGCAAACGCGCTATCGGGAACATCACCAGGGAATTGGGGAGTGGTCATGCTCAAGTCATCGTATTTTCCAGCAGTTGTGCTGGTGGCTTCGGTGTTGCCTGTGATTTCGGCCCAGGCCGACAACGCCGACACCGCCAACAAGAGTAACAACCCGCTGAACCTCGCGCCGGGAGCGAACCTGCAGGATTACTACACGCCCAGGCTGTTCGACAGCAACGCCCACACCAATGACACGCTGCTGCGCGGCACATTGCCGATTGCGCCATCGGATTTCATCGGTGTCCCTCAGTTACTACGTGCCACCCTGCCCATCAGTACGCGCCCCGACCCCCATAGTGGCTACACCACCGGGATCGGCGACCTGAACCTGTTCGATATCTTCCTGCTCAAGACCGATGGCGTGCAGTTGGGCATCGGCCCGCAAATCACCGCACCTACCGCCGAGCACGATGAATTGGGCACCGGCAAGTGGCAGGCCGGACTGGCGGCGGTGGCCATCGACGCCTCGCCCCGCGGCTTGCTCGGCGCACTGGTGCAATACCAAAGCTCGTTTGCCGGGGACAGTGACCGCGCCCATGTCGAAAGCGCGACCTTCCAGCCGTTCATCATTCACAACCTGCCCAAGGGCTGGTACCTGCGCTCTACCGGCACCTGGACGTTCGACCTGAAAAACGACACCCATTACATCCCTATCGGGTTCGGTGCCGGCAAAGCCTGGAAATCCGGCAGCAACATCCTCAACGCCTACCTCGAACCGCAATGGACCGTGGCCCGCAAAGGCGATGGCCTGCCGCAGTTCACCCTGTTTGCCGGGATCAACGTCACGTTTGGGAAATAAGGATATTTTATGCGTGTTCTGATTCGTAGTGCCGGGTTCTGCCTGTTAACCCTGACCGCCGCTGTACAGGCACAGACCCTGGACACCCGCATCGGCCCGATCACCATGGAAGGTGAACTGCCGGCCCACAGCGAAATCGCCAAACTGTATGGCGAGCTGGATTTCCAGCAGGCTACCCAGAGTTTTCTCTGGGCCCTGCCGCTGGTGTCCTACGCCCAATGGCAGGACGAATTCAGCACCAAGCTTGGCGCACGCAGCGGCGATTTGATGGTACTGACCACCTACGAAGACAAGCTCGGCGTGATCACGGCCAACGCCACCACACCGTATATCCTCGGCTTCGTCGACCTCAACGAGACCGGCCCGCTGGTGATCGAACTGCCGCCAGGCCCCACGGCCGGCGGGATTGGCGACTTCTGGCAACGGGCGATCATCGACATGGGCCAGACCGGCCCCGACCTGGGCAAGGGCGGCAAGTACCTGGTGTTGCCACCCGGCCAGGAGCCACCCGCAGATGCCGGCAAGTATTACCTGGCCAAATCGGAAACCATGAACGTGCTGGTGGGTTTTCGCGTACTCGACCCCGACCCGGCCAAGGGCAAGGCGCTGGTTGAGCAATTCAGGATGTACCCCTACGCCCAGCGCGCCAACCCGGCGAAAACCCGCTTACTGTCTCCCGGCGGCAAGCCCTGGTCCGGCACCCAGCCGCGCGGCATGGCCTACTGGGAACGGCTGCACGGGATTATCCAGAAAGAACCGGTCAACGAGCGTGACCGCTTCTATATGGCCATGTTGTCCAGCCTGGGCATCGAAAAGGACAAGCCGTTCAACCCCAACGACCGCCAACGCCAGGCCCTGGAGCAAGGCGCACAAATGGGCGAGTTGATTGCCAAGGCCAATGCCTTCGCCAAACGCTTCCCCCAGGCCCAGTACTGGAAAGACCGGCAGTGGGACACCGTGCTCAACATCGCCGAACCGTCCCAGCGCGTTACCTACTATGACCAGCTCTGGGAACGCAGCGCCTGGTTCTATGAAGCGGTCACCAACACCAAAGGCATGGTTTCCAAGACCCCCGGCCTGGGCCAGACGTACCTCGGCGCCTATACCGACAACAAGGGCCAATGGCTCGACGGCGGCAAGGCCTACACCCTGCATGTCGGCGCCAACCCGCCGGCCAAACAGTTCTGGTCGATGACCGTGTATGACATCGACAGCCGCTGCCTGATCGACAACCCACAGCGTAAAGCGGACCTGTCTTCACGCCAGGATTTGAAGAAAAATGCCGACGGATCGATAGATCTTTACTTCGGACCGCACGCGCCAAAAGACTTCGAGAGCAACTGGGTGCAAACTCTGCCCGGCAAACACTGGTTCAGCTATTTCCGACTGTACGCGCCGACTGAAGCCTACTTCGATAAAAGCTGGAAACTCGACGATATCCGACTGATTCAGTAAGGACGCAACAACATGATTCGAAAACCGACGCGCCTGCTGTTGGCGAGCCTCTCGATTCTCATGAGCACCGGCGCCTGGGCCGATTTCACCGCTACGCCGAGTGAAGCCAGGGCCATCGCCAAGGAAGCCTACCTTTATGGCTTCCCCGTGGTGGAGATGTACAAGACCCTCTACACCCAGGCCGTCGACAAGACCGGGCCGAACTACAAGGCGCCGTTCAACCATATCGGCAACACCGCGCAGGTGTTCACGCCCAAGGACACTGCGTTCGTTACACCGAATTCGGACACGCCCTACTCCTTCGTCTGGCTCGACCTGCGCGCCGAGCCGGTGGTGCTGACCCTGCCGAAGATCGAGGACAACCGCTACTACTCGGTGCAGTTGATCGACCTCTACACCCAGAACTTCGGCTACCTGGGCACCCGCAGCACCGGCAACAACGGTGGTCACTACATGATCGCCGGCCCCGGCTGGAAAGGTCAGCAGCCCACCAATATCGACCGCGTCGTGTACAGCGAAAGCAACATCGCCTACGCGCTGTACCGCACGCAATTGTTCGATGACAAGGACCTGGCCAAGGTCAAGCAGATCCAGGGCGGCTACAAGGTCCAGACCCTCAGCAACTATGTGAACCAGCCGAAACCGACCAAGCCGCCGAAAATCGCCTGGCCCAAGCCCACCCCGAACATGAGCGACAGCGTGCACCTGTTCCGCTACCTGAACTTCATGCTGGGCTATGCGGCGCCTCAGGACAGCGAGAAAGACGTGCTGGCGCGTTTTGCCAGGATCGGCGTCGAAGCCGGCAAGCCGTTTGACCTCAAGGCTCTCACCGTCGAGCAACGCAAGGCCCTGGAAGACGGCATAGCCGACGGCAAGGCCGAGTTTGCGGCGTTCAAAAAAGACAAGGTCGATACGCACCAGGTTACCAGCGGTGACCTGTTCGGCAGCCGCGATCACCTGCAGAACAATTACCTGTACCGCTACGCCGGCGCCAACATGGGCATCTTCGGCAACTCCACCGATGAAGCCGCCTACCTGAGCTACTTCGTCGACAGCGAGGGCAAACCGGCCAACGGCGCACGCCACAGCTACACCCTGCATTTCGACAAGGGCCAACTGCCACCCGCCGATGCGTTCTGGTCGCTGACCATGTACGACGCCAAGACCAAGCTGCTGGTGCCGAACCTGAAGAAACGCTACCTGCTCAACTCGCGGATGCTGCCCAACTTCAAGCTCGATGCCGATGGCGGCCTGACGCTGCTGGTGGCCCACCACGAGCCACCGAAAGCCGAACAAAGCAACTGGCTGCCAGCACCGCCCGGCCCGTTCTACGCGGTATTGCGCATTTACCTGCCCAAGCCCGAAGTGGGCAACGGCCAATGGAAGCTGCCACCGCTCACACCGATCAAATAGCGCCTGGTCACGTAGTACCGCTGCACCCTGACATCAGGCATTTACAAGGAGTAGAGCCATGGTTTCACGTAGTCAATTGAGTGCGTTTACCGCCGCCACGCTGGCACTGATGCCAGGGATAGGGTTTGCCGACAATGCCAGGGATTGGCAGAACACCCCGACGGATCTGAACATGGTGTTCGGCTACTACAACCGGGTCGACACCAACACCCCGATCGACACGACATTGCCCATCAACGGCCTGTCGTTGAACGCCGACCTCTACCTGTTCCGCTACGCCCGTTCCTTCGGCATCGACGGGCGCAACAGCGCCATCCAGTTTATCCAGCCGTACGCCGACGTTTCGGCGTCGTTCGACAACGCCCAGTTTTTCAGTGGGACCAAGCGCAACGGTGGCATGGGCGACACGCAGATTGTGTTCGCCCATAACATCTTCGGTGGCCCGGCATTGACCGCCGAGGAATTCGCCAGTTGGAAGCCCGAGACGTTCCTCACCGGTGCGCTGTGGATGACCATGCCCACCGGCGACTACGATAAAGACCGCATCATCAACATCGGCTCCAACCGCTGGGTGTTCAAGCCCGAACTGGGCTTCGGCACCCCGATTGGCCCGACCTGGCTGGAAATCAACACCTACGTGTCGCTGTTTGGCGACAACAAGGATTACCACGGCGACAGCAAGCTGGAACAAAAGCCGCTGTATGCCATCGAGGGTCACTACAGCTACACCATCAACCGCGCACTCTGGGTGTCGCTGGACGCCACCTACAACCGCGGCGGCGAAAGCAGGATCGACGGCGACTGGCAAGACAACAAACAGGAAAACGGCCTGCTGGGCGCCAGCCTGGGTTTTATGTTGTCACCCCAGTTTGGCGGCCTGATCGCCTATAACGACACGGTCTCCGAGCGCACCGGTTCACCCGATGTGAACACCTGGACCTTCCGCCTGCAGTACGTCTGGTGAGAGCCACCTTCACGGAGTGAACGGAGTGCGCCATGTCCCGTATTCATCTCGCGCGTCTATTGCTGGCAGGCTTGCTGCTCACCCCTCACACCGTTTTGGCCGACGAGCTGGAACCCAAGGCCCTCACCGCCCTGGAGCAGATGGGTGGCTACCTGCGCAGCCTGCAGCAGTTTCGCATCGACGCCCACAGCCACACCGACCAGGTGCTGGAGAACGGCCAGACCATCGAGTTCAGTCACCAGACCCGCCTTGCAGCGATGCAGCCGGACAAGCTGCAAGTCTCGGTGGAAAGCGACGGTGAGCGCCGCAGCCTGTTCTACAACGGCCAGCGCTTCACCCTGTACGACAGCCGCAGCGGTTACTTCGCCAACCAGGCGGCACCGGCGAATATCGGCGGGTTGCTCGACCAGCTGAGTGAACGTTATGGCATCGAGCTGCCCCTGGCCGACCTGTTCCGCTGGCATCCCGGCACCGCCAAGGAGGTGGGCATCAGCAACGCCGTACTGATCGGCAGTGAAACCATCGACGGCCAGACCTGCACCCACTACGCCTATCGCCAGCCGGACATCGACTGGCAATTGTGGATTCGCCAGGGCGCGCAACCGCTGCCCTGCCGATTGGTGATCAGCCGCCGCGACACCGCCGAACACCCTCGGCACAGCGTCAACTACCTGTGGCAGCTCAACAGCCCGCCCAAGCCTGCCGACTTTGAGTTCACCCCGCCGGCCGGCGCCCGCGCGGTGCCCCTGCAACAGTTGGAGCCTCAGGGAGAACAGCCATGAAAAGCATGGCGGCGGTGCTGACCGCGACTTTGCTGCTGACGCTGTTCGATCCGCTGGCGGCCCAGGCCTGGCAACTGCGCGGCGGTGGTGGCGCACGCACGTTTGTGGTGCCCCATGGCGGCGGTGGCGGTTATCGCCCGCCCATGCCGGCGCCGCGCCCGATGCCTGTACCACGGCCGATGCCACCGCACCCGGAGCCCCATCCGCAACCCCATCCACAACCAGGACCTCATCCTGAGCCGGGGCCGCATCCGGGGCCCGGGCCACAACCGGGGCCACATCCTTACCC
>NZ_JACAOM010000173.1:0-1046 GCF_013386245.1 Pseudomonas sp. 21615526
TGTCGATGGTGGTGATCGCCTCGATGATCGGCGCCCGTGGCCTGGGTGAAGATGTACTGGTGGGCATCCAGACCCTCAACGTTGGACGCGGCCTTGAAGCCGGTCTGGCGATCGTGATTCTTGCCGTGGTCATCGACCGCATTACGCAAGCCTATGGTCGTCCACGGCATGAGGCGAGCAAATGACTACTGTCAGCAAAATTGAAGTCAAAAACGTATTCAAGATTTTCGGCAACCGCTCCAAGGATGCACTGGCGTTGATTGGCCAGGGCAAGAGCAAGGACGAGGTGCTGGCCGAGACCGGTTGCGTGGTGGGCGTGAACGACCTGTCCCTGAGCGTCGACACCGGTGAAATCTTCGTGATCATGGGGCTGTCGGGTTCCGGCAAGTCGACCCTGGTGCGTCACTTCAACCGGCTGATCGACCCTACCAGCGGTGCGATCCTGGTGGACGGTGAAGACATCCTGCAACTGGACATGGAAGCCTTGCGCCAATTCCGCCGGCACAAGATCAGCATGGTGTTCCAGAGCTTTGGCCTGCTGCCTCACAAGAGTGTGCTGGACAACGTTGCCTACGGCCTGAAAGTGCGTGGTGAAACCAGGCAAGTGTGCGCCGAGCGTGCGCTGCACTGGATCGAAACCGTGGGCCTCAAGGGCTATGAAAACAAATACCCGCATCAACTTTCCGGCGGCATGCGTCAGCGTGTAGGCCTGGCCCGGGCGCTGGCGGCCGACACCGACATCATCCTGATGGACGAGGCGTTCAGTGCGCTCGACCCGCTGATCCGTGCCGAGATGCAAGACCAGTTATTGGAGCTGCAAAAGACCCTGCACAAGACGATCGTGTTCATTACCCACGACCTCGATGAGGCGGTGCGCATCGGCAACCGCATTGCGATCCTCAAGGACGGCAAGCTGATCCAGGTCGGCACGCCCCGCGAGATTTTGCATTCACCGGCGGATGAGTACGTGAACCGGTTTGTCCAGCGGCGGGTGGCGGTGGTTTGATCCGATATTTGTGGTGGGTTGGCTGAGGCTATCGCAGGCA
>NZ_JACAOM010000174.1:0-9115 GCF_013386245.1 Pseudomonas sp. 21615526
CACATTTTTGTGTGCGTTTCAATTCAGAATGGAGTCAGCTGCCGTTCCCGCCGTGCGCCTCTTCAAAGAAGTAATCCTTCCAGCTCCCCGCCTTGTTCTTCAACACCCCCAATTCCTGCAATTTCTCGGCATAGATATAGGTACGCTGCGGCACGATGGTGAAGTCGATTTCCGGGTCCTGGACAATCTTCTCCACCAGCGCCAGCGGTAGCTTCGACTGCTCTACACGAATGTAAGCCTGGGCCGCTGCCGGCTTGTCGGCCTTGATGATTGTCTCGGCCTCGGCCAACGCGTCATAGAACGCCTTGTAGGTCTTGGGGTTCTCGTCGTGGAATTTCTCGGTGGTGTACAGCACATTGAACGTCGCCGGGCCGCCGAGAATGTCGTAGGAACTCAGCACCTTGTGCACCTTGGGATTCAACAACTCCTGATACTGGAACGGCGGGCTGGAAAAATGCGCGTTGATCTCCGAACCGCCGGCAATCAACGCGGCGGTCGCGTCCGGGTGCGCCAGGCTGATGGAGATATCGTCGAATTTCTTGTAGTTGTCGTTCCCGAACTGCTTGGCGGTTTCAATCTGCAAGGTACGCGACTGGAAACCCACGCCCGCGGCCGGTACGGCGATGCGGTCTTTTTCGCTGAAGTCCTTGAGGGTCTTCACATCCGGGTTATTGGTCAGCAGGTAGTTGGGCATCGAGCCCAGCGAGGCGATGGCCTTGACGTTCTGCTTGCCCTTGGTGCGGTCCCACAGCGTCAGCATCGGCGGCACACCTGCCGACACCACGTCCAGCGCGCCGGCCAGCAGCGACTCGTTCATCGCGGTGGCGCCGGAGATACTGTTCCACTCCACCTTGATGTCCAGGCCCTGCTCCTTGCCGTGTTTCTCGATCAGGTTCTGGTCACGAACCACGTCGAGGATCAAGTAGCCGATGCCGAATTGCTGGGCGATGCTGATCTTGCCTTCGGCGTGTGCACCAAGGCTGAGGAGCGCACTGGCTGCTGCCAGGAGCGTCAGGGTGGGTCGTTTTATTATCATGAGAACGCTGCCGCGAGGTTGAGAAGGGTTGCGAGCGTAGCGGCCCACGTACAGTGCGAAAAAGAATATCGCGATCTATGGATATACGAAAAACACTGCCCGCCGGCGCTGCTATATTGCGCGCCTGTGCCTGATGTCATCCCCGGAGCCACTCTGCATGCTGCGCACCAACCTCAACGAGATGCTGATCTTCATGGCGGTGGTCGATGGCGCCAGCTTCGTCGCCGGTGGCCAGGCCATGGGCCTGACGCGCTCGGCCGCCGGCAAAGCCGTGGCGCGCCTGGAAGACAGCCTTGGCGTGCGCCTGTTGAACCGCACCACCCGCACCTTGAGCCTCACCGACGAAGGCCGCGCGCTGTATGACCAGGGGCTGGAGATCCTCGCCGCAGTGGACAACGCCCAAAGCCGCATCGGCCAGCCCACCGGGGTACCGCGCGGTTTATTGCGGCTTACAGTGCCCGATGCGTTCGGGCGAAAGGTGTTGCTGCCGTTGTTGAAGAAATACCTGCACGCCTGGCCCGAGGTGCAGGTGGAAGTCAGTTTCAGCGACCGCACCGCCGATATCGTCGAGGACGGCTTCGACCTGGCCATCCGCATCGGCAGCGCAAACACCGACCGCCAACTGGTTTCCCGGGTGGTCGCTCGTTATCAGGCGCTGCTGTGCGCCGCACCGGACTATCTCGCCGAGCGCGGCATACCCCGGGACATGGACGCCCTCGCCCACCACGACTGCCTGTATTTCAGCAGCCGCACGCGCAAGCAAAGCTGGCGCTTTCGCGAATCGGATGGCACCTGGGTCAAGGCGTACGGGCGCAGCCGCCTGCGCCTGGACAGCGGCGAAGCACTGCGCGACGCTGCCGTGTCCGGGCTGGGCATCGCCTTGCTGCCGGACTTCGTGGTGGCCGAGGACCTGGCCGCCGGACGCCTGGTACAGGTGCTGCCCGACCTGGACGCCGGAGACGTGGAGATCCTGGCGATGTACCCGAGCAAACGCTTCCTGGAGCCTCGGGTACGGCGCTTTATCGACCTGCTGGTGGATGAGCTGGCGGGCTGATCACCGTAACAAGGGCATTGGCGAATGGACGTCCCCACTGAGGCGACCAAAAACTACCCGCCCACGCCCTTCGGCTGGTATCGTGCCGCCCTTGAAAAAACCGCTGCGAGGAAATGGACCTTGAACACTGACGAAAAAATGACCGGGGACCTGTTCGAAGTGGACAAACGCCTGTCACTCAAGCCCGTGGTGGACTTCAACAACTACCTGCGCAGCGCTTTCGGCGATGGCCCCTGCACCTGCATCCGCTGCGTCGCCAGCGAAGGCAACGAGGCCGGTTACGAGTTTCAGCACACCTTCGATTTCGACGGCAAAAAAAACCACCGCCGCTTCGCCTCCACCGCCGGCAGCGACGTGCTGCTGATACTGAAGAAAGCCTGGTTGTCTTACACCAAGGCCGAGCTGCCGTTGAGCGGCGCGCTGGGGCTGGACACGGTGAAAGAGTTTGTCGAGCCGCAATTGCACAAGCGCGTGGCACCGCTGTTGCTGGCCAGTGGGTTGGTCAAGGATATGGAAGGTGAATGGCGGATGCAGCCGCAGGCCGCCTGATCCGCCCTGCGTTGATCAGTAACCCACACCACGCACCCCACCCGAAACGCGAATGGATTCGCCGGTGACCCAATGGGCGTCGTCGGACGCCAGGAACACCGCAACCGGCGCGATATCATCCGGCTCGCCAAAGCGCCCCAGCGGCGTGCCCGCGATAAGCTGCTGGCCAAATTCACCGGCAAAATTGCCGGCGGTGGCCGGCGTATTTGTATGCCCCGGAAGGATCGAATTGACCCGGATCCCCTTCGGCCCCAGTTCACGCGCCAAGGCGAAGGTCAGCGTATCCACCGCGCCTTTGGTCGCCGAGTAGACGCTGGAGGCCAGGTAGGGATCGGTGCTGAGGATCGAGCTGATATTAATGATGCTGCCCCCTTGGCCAAACAACTTGACGGCTTCCCGAGCAGCCAGGAGATACCCCAGTACATTGAGGTTGAACTGGCGATGGAACGCCTCTTCGGTCAAGTCCTCGATCATCTGGAACACCGCGACACCGGCATTATTGACCAGGATGTCCAGGCGACCATATTCGCTTCTGATGGTGTCGAATAGTTGAATCACGTCGGCTGCCAGGCTCATGTCGGCCCGAACACTCATTGCGTTGCCGCCGTCGGCCTGGATCTGCGCCACCACCCCATCGGCCTCGGCTTTGCTGGATGAATAGTTGACCACCACCGTGGCCCCCGCTGCGCCCAGTGCCTTTGCGATACCTGCGCCGATGCCTTTTGAGGCGCCGGTAACAACTGCGATTTTTCCGTCGAGCTTCATGATGTGACCTTCCAAAGGATAAGTGATACCGCTTGCCTACAGTATTCAGGCCGCAGCGGATGCAGCGGTTGCCGGTTCTTCTCCCGTGCTTGCCTATTCTTCTCGCCTGGCTTGCGTTGTCCGGCGGCGTGCCTCATGTTCAACGCCATGAACAATCAACTCGATGAACTGCGCAGCCTGGTCATGCGTGCTGGCAACCAATGGACTGATACCGGCTTGCCGCGTGTGACGATGGTGCGGGCCGAAGCCTGTGCCGATCAGGTCTACCAGCCGATGCTGCACCTGGTCCTGCAAGGTTCGAAGACCTTGTGGATAGGTGACCAGGAGCAAACCTACGGGCCCGCCAGCTATTTCGTGGTGCCCGTCGAGGTACCCGCCACCGGCCAGATTCACCCCTGCGCCCCGGGGCTGCCTTATCTGGCTCTGAGCCTGACCCTGGACCACAACGTGATCGCCACGCTATTGGCCGACGAGATCGAAACCGGCGAGCGCACAACCGACAGTTGCTTTGCCGCCGTACCTGCACCCGCCGAGCTGATCGATGCCTGGCTGCGCATGCTGCGGCTGATGGACCGGCCCAGCGAAGTTGCGGTATTGGCGCCGATGATCGAGCGGGAGATTCTGTTTCGGGTCTTGCAGGGCCCGCTACGGGCAACGTTACTGGACATGGCCCGTCCCGACGGCCGCCTGGCGCAGATCCGCCGCGCGACCGAGTGGATTCGCCAGCATTTCAATCAACCCTTTCGCGTTGAGCCATTGGCCGCCATGTCCGACATGAGCGTCGCGGCGTTCTATCGGCACTTCAAAGCCATTACGGCCATGACCCCGATTCAGTACCAGAAACGCCTGCGCCTGCTCAGGGCACGCTGGTTGCTGCTGTTCGACACCAAGGATGCAGCGTCGATTGCATTCAGCGTCGGTTATGAAAGCGCCTCACAGTTCAGCCGCGAATATGCCCGGCTATTTGGCTTGCCGCCGGGGCGTGATGCCGCCAGGTTCAAGGCGCCTGGCGGGTGACGAGGGTCCGGTGATTGGCTTACACGTCAATAATCGTGGTACCCGCGATGGTTTCGGCAAACCCCATACCCAACACTCGCCCCGGCGTTGCGAACCCCGGTTGGCGTTCACCGGCCAACACCCGGCGTGCCGCCTCCACCGCCGCCAATGGCGTGTAGGTGTAGCCGTTGACGGTCTCGATCACCGAGCGCACCACCCGGCCATCGGCCCCTGTGACTTCTGCCACTGCCCGGGCACGATGGGCCTCACGCTGTTGAAGACTGGGGCCGTCGGGCAGTTGTGACAGGTCACCCTCGGGAAACGCATCGCCGCTGATGTGCACGAACATGGCGATATTCGGGATGCCCGTGGAATGCCACGCCGTCACCAAATCACCAAAGGACAGCGGCGCACACAGTACCGGGCCATCGCCAAAATCCATGAACTGCGGTTGTGCATCCGGGGTAGCGATGAGCTGCCCGTCCACCCGCACCAGGAGCCCCGCACCGATGATTTCACCCACGCTCAAGGCCGAGCCCCGGGACATGGGACCGGCGACCTGCAGCGCGACTTTCAGCGACTGCGGGTTCTGAACACGGCGCGCCACATGCATCGCCAGACAATCCGTCGGCACCACGTCCCAGCCAACCCCGGGCAACAGCATGACGCCTGCCTCAGCTGCACGCGCGCCCAGTTGCCTTGCCAAGCGGTAAACGTTGATTTCGGCGGTGATGTCCAGGTAGTCGACGCCTGCTGCAATACACGCCTGCATCAGCGCGCCCGCCGTCTGCGCAAACGGCCCCGCGAAGTTCAACAGCACGTCGATGCCATCCAGGGCGTCCGTTTCCAGGGTGTCCGGGCTGAATACTCGGTACGGCACACCCAGTTGCGCAGCCAGCGGTTCCAGCCGTTGGCGGTTGCGCCCGGCGATCACCAGGTCCAGCCCGTGTGCCTTGGCGTTTTCGGCCGCCATGCGTCCGGTGTAGCCCGTGGCGCCGTAGATCATTAAGGTTTTCATTGGACGTGCTGCCAGTTCTTGTAGACAAATTCCAGGCTGTAGCCGTCGGGATCCAGCACGTTGGCCGCGTAGTAGTTCGGGTCATAGTGCAATCGTGCCCCAGGGGCTCCATTGTCGACGGCGCCCGCGTTCATCGCCGCCAGGTAAGCCGCATCGACCTCGACCCGGCTGCCGGCGACGAACCCCACATGCACCGCCCTGCCCTCGACCGCGCCCTCGCGCAACCAGAAGAAGATCCGCCCGTTCGCGCCGAACCCCTTGAGGTCCGGGTGGCCCGGCGGGCCGTCCTTGCCGTCGTAGTCGTGGCGCGTGGTGATGCCCAGCGGCGCCAGTGCGGCCTGGTAGAAATCGATGGAGCGTTGAATGTCGCTGACCGACAAAAAGATATGATCCAGCATGCTGTCGCCTCGCTCTTCAGATGATGTAGCCGCCCGCGACCTCGATCGTCTGGGCATTGATCCAGCGGCCTTCGTCAGACAGCAACATGGCGATCACACGCGCCACGTCCTCTGGCTCCCCAACCCGACCAAGGGCGGTTTGTGCAGCCAGCAGCGCTTCGAACTCATCATTGAGCCCGCCGCCCAGTTCGGTGCGGATGGCGCCTGGAGAGACGGCATTCGCACGGATCTGCCGCTCGCCAAACTCCTTGGCCATGTAACGGGTGAGTACATCCAGCGCGCCCTTGAAGGCTGCGTAAGGTGCTACGCCAGCGGTGGCGACGCGAGTTGTCGCGCTGGTGAGGTTGACGATGCAGGCGTGGACTTGCAGCAGCGGCAACAGGGCTTGAGTCAGGAAAAACGGCCCTTTGAGGTGCACATTCAGCAGGCCGTCGAACTGAGCCTCGGTGACCGATTCCAGGGGATTGAACAGTCCATAACCGGCGTTATTCACCAGGCCATTCAACCCACTCACACCCCAGGTGGCCGATAACGCCTGCTTTACCGCCTCGCCAAAACCTTGGAAGGAACTGATGTCGGCCACGTCCAATGGCAGCGCGACCGCCTTGCCGCCCGACGATACGATTCGCTGCACAACCGCCTGGGCGGCCTCTGGATGATTGTTGTAGGTCAGGATCACGCCCATGCCTTGCCGGGCACACAGTTCTGCGGTACTGGCACCAATGCCACGGCTGCCGCCGGTAATGAGGATAACGCCCATGTGTGGCTCCACTGCTTGCTCAAATGAGTCACCACAGTAGGCTTGCGCGCCTGCGCCGACGCAGCCGTTCCTGCTCGAAACCTGCCTGTTTCTGCTTTTTGCTTGCACAGGGCACACCTGGGCGCTCAGCATGCCCGGCATGAACACACAACTGATCGAACTGCGTACCCTGGCCGCCAAGGCTGAAAATCGCCGCACTGAAACCGGCATCCCGCGGGTGGCCATGGTCCAGGGCGCGATTCCCGAGCACATGCTGGCCGCGGTGTACGACCCGATGATCAACCTGATCCTGCAGGGCAGCAAATCCATGACGGTGGGTGATCGCACGCTGCGATACGACCCGGCGACCTATTTCGTGATGTCCATCGAACTGCCCGCCGTGGGCACCGTGCACCCGGCGGTGACCGGCGAACCCTACCTGGCGGTCAGCCTGACCCTCGACCCGACGGTACTCGCGACGCTGCTGAGCGACTTGCCCAAACCTGCCGGGCGCTACGACCACGATGCGGGTTTTTCCGTGGCCGCCGTCACCCCCGAACTGATGGACGCCTGGCTGCGCATGCTGCGGCTGATGGGCAACCCTGAGGCGATCACAGCCCTCGCACCGGTATACGAGCGCGAGATCCTCTACCGCGTATTGCAAGGCCCCCACGGCTGGATGCTGCGTGAAATCGCCGCGCCGGACACCGCCATGGCCCGGGTGAGCCAGGCCATCCAGTGGATCCGCCGAGACTTCGCCGAACCGATCCGGGTCGAAGCCCTGGCACAGAAAGCCGCAATGAGCGTGTCGGCCTTTCACCGCCACTTCAAGGCCGTCACCAACCTGAGCCCGTTGCAGTACCAGAAGCGCGTGCGCCTGCTACAGGCGCGCACGCTGATGGTGGGCGGCGCCAGGAACGTCACCAGCGCCGCCTTCGAAGTCGGCTATGAAAGCGCCACCCAGTTCAGCCGCGATTACGCCCGGGTGTTCGGCCTGCCACCGGCTCGCGATGCCGCGCGAATCCTCGGAGAAAACCGGAGCCCGAAGGCACGCTGACCACAACGTGCTAGCCTGCCATCGCACGCCCCACGACAAGGAGTTGCCGATGGCCGAGCCAAGCAAAAAGATGAGCCTGATGGGCCTGACCACCCTGGTGGCAATCAACATGATGGGCTCGGGCATCATTATGCTGCCCGCCAGCATGGCGCAATTGGGTGCGATTTCGCTGCTGTCGTGGCTGATCACCGCCGTGGGCTCGATGGCGATCGCGTACTGTTTTGCCCAGTGCGGCCTCTTCTGCACCCGCACCGGCGGCATGTCGGCCTACACCGAAGAGGCCCACGGCAAGTCCGGGTTCTTCCTCTGTTCGTTCCTGTATTTCCTGTCGCTGATCATCGCCAATGTGGCGATTGCGATTTCGGCGGTGGGCTACCTGTCGTCCTTCATCCCGTGGCTGGGCAGCGGCCCCATCCCCTTGTTCATCGGCACCCTCGGGCTGATCTGGCTGACCACCGTGGCCAACTTCGGCGGGCCGCGCCTGACCGGGCGGATCGGCGTGATCACGGTGTGGGGCGTGATCATTCCCGTGGCGGGCTTGAGCGTGATCGGCTGGTTCTATTTCAAGACGGAGGTGTTCAGCGATGCCTGGAACCCCAACCAACTGCAACTGTGGGATGCGATTGGCGCGAGTATCCCGCTGACCCTCTGGGCCTTCCTCGGCATGGAGTCCGCTGCCCAGGGCTATGACGCGGTGGAAGACCCCAAGCGCACCGTGCCGCTGGCCTGCCTGCTGGGCACCCTCGGCGCGGCGCTGGTGTATGTGCTGTCGACCACAGTGATTCAGGGCATCGTGCCCAACGCTGAACTGGCCGAGTCTTCTGCGCCGTTTGCCTTGGTGTACGCGCAGATTTTCACGCCGCTGGTGGGCGACATCATCATGGCGCTGGCGGTGGTGGCGTGTATTGGTTCGCTGTTGGGCTGGCAATTCACCTTGGCGCAAACGGCCAAGATGTCGGCGGACCAGCGTCTGTTTCCGCGCTTCTTCAGCCGGGTCAGCCGCGCCCACGCGCCGGTGTTGGGGCTGATTGCCTGCGCGGCGTTGCAGAGCTTGATTGCCTTGTCGACCATCTCGCCCACAGCCAGTGCGCAGTTCGGCAAGTTGGTGAACCTGGCGGTGGTGACCAATTTGATTCCTTACGTCACCGCGCTGACCGGGCTGCTGGTGATGATGCACAAAGCGCGGGTGGCGGCGGTGGTGTATGCGCGCAATACCACGGTGTTGCTGATTGCCGTGGGGTATTCGCTGTATGCGATTTACGCGTGTGGTGAGGAGGCGGTGTTTGGTGCGACGCTGGTATTGGCGTTTGGGTATCTGTTGTATGGTTTTTTGGCGCGGCGGTTTATTACGGCCGGTGGTGGGTGAATATCCGTTATTTTGGTGATGGCTGAGATTGGTTCCGCTCTTACAGCGGCTCACTTTTGAAAAGCGCAAAAGTAAGCAAAACGCTCTTGCCCCACCACTTGGCACCTCGCCTAGGCTCGGTGTTCCCTCACTCCGGC
>NZ_JACAOM010000018.1:0-104341 GCF_013386245.1 Pseudomonas sp. 21615526
CCATGACGAGCCCATCCACCGAACAGGTCAGCCCCCAAACCCTGCGCAGAGTGATCATCGCCGCCGGTATCGGTAACTTCGTGGAGTGGTTCGACTTCGCCGTCTACGGTTTTCTCGCCACCACCATCGCCCAGCAATTCTTCCCCAGCGGTGACGCCAGCGCGGCGTTGCTGAAGACCTTTGCGGTGTTCGCGGTGGCCTTCGCCTTCCGGCCCCTGGGCGGGATTTTCTTTGGCATGCTCGGCGACCGGATCGGGCGCAAACGCACGCTGGCCATGACGATTTTGCTGATGGCCGGCGCCACCACGCTGATCGGCCTGCTGCCCACCTACGCCGCCATCGGCGTGGCGGCGCCGATTCTGTTGTCGTTGATTCGCTGCGCCCAGGGTTTTTCCGCCGGGGGCGAATACGCCGGGGCCTGTGCCTATCTGATGGAGCACGCGCCCAGTGACAAGCGCGCCTGGTATGGCAGTTTTGTGCCGGTGTCGACGTTTTCTGCGTTCGCTGCGGCGGCCGTGGTGGCGTACGCCCTGGAGGCTTCGCTGTCCGCCGAGGCAATGGGCAGCTGGGGCTGGCGCTTGCCGTTCCTGATCGCTGCGCCGCTGGGGCTGGTGGGGCTTTACCTGCGCTGGAAGCTGGATGAGACGCCGGCCTTCCAGGCGGTGAAGCAGGAGCACGCGGTAGCGCACTCTCCCCTCAAGGAAACCTTGCGCAACCATGGTGCGGCGATCTGTTGCCTGGGCGCTTTTGTGTCGCTCACGGCGTTGTCGTTTTATATGTTCACCACCTACTTCGCGACGTATCTGCAGGTGGCGGGTGGCTTGAGTCGGGCGGTGGCGTTGCTGGTATCGCTGATTGCGCTGATTTTCGCGGCGGCGATCTGCCCGCTGGCAGGGTTGTATTCGGATCGGGTGGGGCGTCGGGTCACGGTGATGACGGCGTGTGTGTTGTTGATTGTGGTGGTGTACCCGTCGTTCCTGATGGCCAGTTCCGGGTCGTTCGCGGCATCGGTGGTAGGGGTGATGTTGCTGGCGGTGGGCGCGGTGCTGTGTGGAGTGGTGACGGCGGCGTTGTTGTCGGAGACCTTTCCGACACGCACGCGGTATACGGCTTCGGCGATTACCTACAACATGGCGTACACGATCTTTGGCGGTACGGCGCCGTTGGTGGCGACGTGGTTGATCAGTACCACCGGCAGCAACCTGTCGCCGGCGTTTTATCTGATTGCGGTGGCGGTGCTGGCGTTGGCGGGCGGGTTGGCGTTGCCGGAGACGTCGCGGATTTCGCTGCATGAGGTGGGCGTGGAGGAAAAAGGCGCGGCGCCGGTGTTGTCGCGCTAGGTTCGGCTGGTGTTAACGCAATGCCCAATCCAACAAAGATCAACTGTGGGAGCGGGCTTGCTCGCGAATGCGGTCTGTCAGTGAAAAATATGCTGACTGGCCCACCGCATTCGCGAGCAAGCCCGCTCCCACATTGGTTTTTCTTTGCTTGTTAGATCTCCACTTCCGGACTGAACAGTGTGGGCGTCAGCCGGCGTAACTATTTAGCCACTTCCCCAATCGCCCGCGCCGCCTGAGCCAAGCGCTGCGTAGCGACGCGGATTTCCTCCGAATTGAGCGAGGCGAAGCCCAGGCGCAAGGCATTTTCAGGATGATCAAACGGTGAAAAAAGGCGACCGCTGCGCACCACCAAGTCCAGCTCCAGTGCTTTTTCGGCCAGTCGGTCGACGTCGATTGAGTCGGCGAACTTTACCCACAGCGCCAGCCCGCCTTCGGGTTCCTGCACAGAGATCTGCTCGCCAAAAGCTTCCAGCAAACAACTGAGCAGGGTCTCCCGACGCCGACGGTATTCCCTGGAAACCCGCCGCAGGTGCTTCTTCAATTCGCCATCGTTGATCAGGTCCGCGAGCATCCGCTGCATCACGGCATCGCCCTGGCCCAGGCTCACCGCCGCCGTACGTTCGAGCACTTCGATGAGGTTCGACGGGGCAACGATATAGCTGCAACGGAAGGTGCTGCCCAGGGACTTGGACAGCGAGCCGATGTAGATCACATGACGCTGGGCGCTGTCACTGGCCAGGGGCAAATAGGGCCGTCCGGCAAAGTGGTATTCGTGGTCGTAGTCTTCCTCGATGATGCAGAAGTCATGCAGCCGGGCCAGTTCCAGGAGCTGCTGGCGACGTCCGGCACGCAGGCTGACGGTGGTAGGAAACTGGTGATGGGGGGTGACGTACATCATCCGTACGTAATGCAGGCGGCACAGCTCGGCGAGTTGGTCGACCCGGCAACCTTCGTCGTCGAGGTCCACGGTGACCAGTTGCGCACCCAACTGGCGGAAAATCTCCCAGGCCGGTGGGTAACTCAGGCGTTCGACCACCACCACATCACCGGGTTTGAGCAGCGCGCTGGCGGTCAGGTACAGCGACATCTGCACGCCTTGGGTCAGGCAAATCTGCGGCGCGCCGACCGTCAGGCCGCGATTGTGGCGCAACATTTCGGCCAGGGCATCGCGCAGGTACTGGCCGCTGCCTTCGCTGCCATGGCGCACGGTGTTGGTGGTAAAGCTGTTGCGCAAGGCATTGCGGTAATAGCGGTGCAGCACGGCTTGCGGCAGCAAGCGATGGTCACAGGCACCATTGTCAAAAAACAGCGCGCCGGGCCGGTGTTGCAGGGCTGTCACCTGTTCGCCCGGGGTGAAATAGGCCGCCGCAGGCGCCTCCCGCAATGCCGGGGCAAACGACTTCGGGGCGCGGGTGGCCGGCACCGCGCCTGTCGCCAGCTGCGAACTGACGAAGGTGCCGCGACGTTGAATGCTGACCAGCCAGCCCTTGGTCACCGCCTCCTCGTAGGCAAGGATCACCGTCTTGCGGTTGACGTCCAGCAGTTGCGCCATCTCCCGCGTGCCGGGCAACAGCGCTCCGGGGCGCAGGCGGCCCTCGACAATCGCACTCACCAGGCCCTCGACGATCTTTCTGTAGGACGCCTGCGGCTGCGCCCCATCGAGTTTGAGCAACGGGCGCCATTTGCGAAGCTGGACCATATGAATTATCCAAAACTGGAGGTTCTCCTGGTCCTAGTCTACCGCAACAATCGAGCCTCAATTGCCCCGAGGTGTTTATGCAAAACCGCCATGTCGTTGAATTGTTGCCCTCGGGCAAATCCTTCGAAGCTGCCGATCAATTGCTGCTCGACGCCATGCTGGCCAGCGGTCTCGCCGTACCCTTTTCCTGCCGGCGCGGCGCCTGCGGGTCGTGCAAGGTCAAGGTGGTGTCGGGCCAGCACCGGGAAAAGCTGCGCACACCCGACACCCCTGCCCCGTCTTATCCGCTCGCGGCTGACGAGATGTTGCTGTGCCAGAGCCATGCCTGCAGCGACATGCGCCTGGAAATCCCCGGCTGGTCACTGGACACGCCCGCGCTGGAAGCCAGCGCACAGGTGATCAGCAAACGCGCGTTGAGCGCCGACATCGTCGAGCTGGTGTTGCTGACTGCCCAGCCACTCGAAGTCCGGGCCGGCCAGTACCTCAGGTTTCGCCTCGACGATGGCGACAGCCGCTGTTTCTCCGTGGCCAATCTGCCCGCGCAGGACCAAGGCCGGTTGGTGTTTCATATTCGCCAGGTCAGCGGCGGCCTGTTTTCCGAACGCATCCTGCCGACCCTGCAAGTGGGCGATGCGGTGAAACTCGAAGGCCCCGTGGGCGCCTGCACCTGGCAACACGACGATGAGCGCCCTGTTGTGCTGTTCGCTACCGGGACCGGTTATGCCGGTATCAAGCCCTTGTTGCTGACGGCCCTGGCCCGCCAGGCCGAAGTCACCCTGTATTGGGGGAACTCGTCGCCGGCAGACTTCTACGACGCTGAGTTTCTTGAGCGAGCCAGCCAGGCACATCCACGCTTTCACTGGCATCGAGTGCAGTCGGTAGACGCCCGCGTGCAACAGGTTGCGCTGACACAGCCCCACCACTGGGCGGAGAGCCAGATCTATGCCTGCGGCAACAGCAAGATGATCAGCCAAGTCCGCGAAACCTGCCTGGCAGCGGGCGCCCAGGCTCATCGCTTTGTCGCCGAAGCCTTCGTCCCCAGCGGTGCATTGACGCCAGCGGAGTCGCTCAACACGCGGCACCCGGTGCTGGAAAAAGTCGGCCCGCGCTACTCGTTGGACGGCATGCTCGCGGCCCGCGAGCAAACGGTCAGGGCCCTGGCCGCCATCGCCGATCAATTGAAAGTCGGCATGACCACGGCGCAAGCCCTCGCAATGGCCAGCGAGACATTGCAGGCCATGGGCGCGTCTCACACCTGGCATCCCACCTATATTCGCTTTGGCGAAGACACCATCCGCACACCCCGCCAAGGCATCGACCTGCTGCGCAAGCTGCGGCCCACCGATATCGCCGTGGTCGACCTTGGCCCGGTGTGGGATGGCTATGAAGGCGACTATGGCGACACCTTCGTATTCGGCGAGCACCCGTTGCATGGTGCCTGTGTGAAGGCACTGCATGAAGTCTTCGACGAAACCCGCGACGCCTGGCATCACGGGCTGACCGGACGCGAGCTGTATGACTTCGCTGAGGGTAGCGCCCTCTCCAAGGGCTGGCGCCTTGAGCGCAACCTGGCCGGGCACCGCATCGCCGACTTCCCCCATGCCCTGTTCGGGCAGGACAAGCTGGCTGAGGTCGAGATCGTACCGAGCGAGATGGTCTGGGTGCTGGAGATACAGATCTGCCATCCCACACAACCGGTCGGGGCGTTCTTCGAGGATATTCTGATTGGTGAGGCCAAGGGGGGCGTGTAGTGACGGGCCGTACGGTGGACCCGGTGAGTCCAGAGCGGTAACGTTATCCGGGCATTATCACCTCAGCAAAAAGGGAGTTTGCATCATGACCGACGACACAAAAACAAAAGGGCCAGCGTCGTACTTCCCCTCCATCGAAAAAAACTATGGGCAACCCATTAGCCACTGGCTGGATCTGCTCAAGGCCGCCAGTTCCAGGAAGCATATGGAGCTTGTGGCCTTGCTCAAGACTGAACACGGCATGGGCCATGGTCACGCCAATGCGTTGGTTGCGTACTTCTTGGCGGCTGAAAAAGGCAATTGATCCACCTCCCGGCGGGCGGTGAACGTGCCTACCCGCCGGGCGTTGCGGCTGTCTCTTGCAACGTTCGTTCAAGTCGTCGTAGGTGAGCATTCACAATGAGTTTGTGCGCTGGCCCCACTGGCAGCATGTAGAGGCGCCCATAGGTGTTATGGGTGACAACCGACGAGGTGATCGTGAGTACACGGTCAGCGATTGAAAGGCAGATCATCACATCCAGGTGCCGGTCACGCTCGGTCAGCACCAGCATGTCGGGCGCGCTGCGTTCCACCAGGAAGAAGTCCAGCCGGTCGCCGACCTGCACAGCCTCGCGCAAGGTGCCGGAGAACCCACCGATGCGCTTCACACCAAACAACGAGGAAATGGCATCCCTGATTCGGAAAGCCACCTGCATCAACGGCCCCGGTTCGCCGGTCATGATGTTCCAGGCATCCAGCGCGGTGATTTCAGTAGGCAGCGGGGCTGACCGGGTGTCGTAGTAATCAAGCTCTGACGGTGCACGCAGCGTGTGAACAACATCGGTAGTCGTCAACATTATCTTCCCTGATTGCTCGGTTAGAGCGGCTGACCTACATCAATACGATTCCCGTCCGGGTCTTCGAACACAAACGCCCGCAACCCGTAATCCTGATCCTTGAGGCGCTTGATGATCCTCGCCCCATGCTGCACGCAAGCGGCGTGCAGCCTGTCGACATCGTCCACCATCAGGTGGGCAATCGTGAACGCGGCAGCTGGATGGTTGGGTTGCAAGGTCAAATGCAGCTCGCCCTGGTCGCGCTGCAGAATCATGAAGCCGATCGGGTTTCCATTTTCGAAGGCTTTCGTAAACCCCAGGACCCTGGTGTAAAAATCATGGGCCCTGCCCATGTCCTTTACGGGAAGCGTTACTGCAATTCGTCCGAAACGGACGCCATGATCAACGACTGCGCTCATCGCAGAACCTCAACGTGCAAGCACCATGACACCTGCCAGGCGGTGCTGGTGAGTGTGAAGCGCCTTGCCAAACCTGAAGGAGCAGGACGGTGCCTGCGAGGCAGAGGTTATTTTGCGCAGCTACTGAAGTAAAGAGAGATACGAGGGTCGCTGCAGGTCAATGATCAGCAGGCGGTCGTTCAGCTACGATTGCTCGGAGTCGGACCTGAGCCCAAAACCAGCAGGATTGATCAAGCGGACTGAAAGGGGGCGAAGCGCATGCGTTTATTCTCGCCCCCTGCCTCTAACACGGTTTCAGAGATGAAACACCGGCCCCGCCTCTGCACCTTGTGGAGGCGCTTCAACCTTCACCTTCAGCGCAATCAACAGTGCCGCCAACAGCATCAAGATACCTGCCGCGACAAAGACCCCGCCGATACCACTGAAACTGAACATCGCACCGCCTGCCGCCGCCCCGGCGGCAATCGCCGACTGCACTGAAGCCACCACCATGCCCCCGGCGCTTTCGGCCTGGTCAGGCACTGCCCGCGCCACCCAGTTCGACCAGGCCACCGGCACCCCGCCAAACGCCAGGCCCCACAGCATCAACAACCACACCTGCCCGGTCACGGTTGCTGGCAACAGCGCCAGGGCGAGCGCCGCAACGCCCACCAGCGCGGGCATCAGCACCAATGTTCCACGCGGCAGACGCACCAGCAGCCAGCCGGCCAGCAGCGTGCCGGCAAAGTTCGCAACACCGAATCCCAGCAACATCAACGCCAGCCCCTCGGCATCGACGCCAGTGGTGCTTTCCAGGAATGGCCGGATATAGGTGAACAGCGCAAAGTGCCCGGTGTGCACCAGCACGCACCCCAACATGCCCACGGCAATGCCCGGACGCAACAGCACTTCCAGCACCGTCCTCAAGCGGGCGGTCCTGCGGGGTGCGAGCGGCGGCAGGGTGAACAGCTGGAACACCAGGGTCACGCCGCCCACTGCGGCGGCGGCGAGAAACGCGCTGCGCCAGCCGTAAAGCCCACCCAAAAAGCTGCCCAGCGGCACCGCCACGACAGTGCCCACCGCGATGCCGCTGAAGATGATCGACAAGGCACGCGGCAGCAGGGCCGCCGGTACAAGCCGCATCGCCACCGCCGCCGCCATGCTCCAGAAGCCACCCAGGGCGATGCCCAGCAGGACGCGCATCAGCAGCAACACCGTGAGGCTCGACGAGACCGCCACCAGCAGGTTGGAGCAGATCATCAGTGCGCTGAAGCACAACAGCACCACGCGCCGGTCGATCCCGCGGGTCAGGCCCGGTACCAGCAAACCGGCGAACAACGCCACCACCGCCGTGACTGTCACCGCCTGCCCTGCCAAGGCTTCCGAGACGCCGAGTTCGGACGCCATCGGCGTCAACAAACTGGCCGGCAGGTACTCCGCCGTGAGTAATCCGAACACGCCCATCGCCAACGAAAACACCGCCATCCAGGCCGGTGTCGCGGGCGCCACATCTGCACCGGTTACGGCGTCACACACACAACTGCTCATCACTGGTCACCCTCCAAAAGTTATCGCGACCGCCAGTCTAGGTACGCAGGGCAGGATGATCTATGATGCAAAATCTTGAATCCTTTACCGAAACCCCGAAAATGATGCCTCCAGAACCGTTCGACGTGTCCTCTGACCTCATCAACGAGCTGCTGCGCGGCATGCGCCTGCGGGGCGTCGAGTACCGCCGCATCCAGGCCGGGCCGGCGTTTGGCCTGGGCTTTGCGGCCAAACCCGGGCATGCGTACTTCCACCTTGTCGCCGCCGGCGGCGTCACCCTGCGTACCGAGGACGGCACGCAGTACGAACTGACGCCGGGCAACGCCGTGTTCATCTCCCACGGGGGCGCCCATCAGTTGCTCTCCAGCCCGGAGGTGCCGGTGCAGGACATCGACAGCTTCAACGCCGCAGCCCTCGGCGATGCGGTGTGTGCCGTGGATGCCCGCCCCGATGCAGGCGTGGCTCAAAGCACCCTGCTCTTCAGCGGCTGCATGGAGTTTGAACTGGGGAGTTTGCACGGCCTTGGCCGCCTGATGCCGGACCTGATGCTGATCGACGCCAAGGGCCAACGTTATCCGGGGTTGATGCCGATCCTGGCGGCCATGGAGCGTGAAGTCAGCAGCGCCCGCATCGGCTTCGCCGGCATACTGGCGCGCCTGGCGGACGTGGTGGCGGCCATGGTTGTTCGGGGCTGGGTCGAATGTGCCTGCGGGAATGCGTCCGGCCTGGTGGCCGCGCTACGCGACCCGCGCCTGGCCAAGGCCCTGCTGGCGTTGCATCAACAGCCTGGGCGCGACTGGACGGTGGAAGAGCTGGCGGCGCAGTGTCATACCTCGCGCTCGGTGTTCGCCCAACACTTTCAAACCACAATCGGAACGCCACCGTTGCGCTACGCCACCGAACTGCGGATGCGCCTGGCCAGCCAGTGGCTGACGCTGGAGCGGCTGCCCATTGAAACCGTGGCGCAGCGCCTTGGCTATAACTCCCAGGCCGCGTTCAGCCGGGCATTCAAGCGCGTCACCGGGCAGCCGCCGGGGGCCAGCCGGCGATCTTGAGCCGCTAGGAAAAGTGCGTGATCAACATTTCTCGCACTGCACTGACCAGCGAAGCCTCGCCCGGACGCGGCGGTAACAGGCTGAACTCGACATCGGGCAACGCCGGAAGCGTTTGAATCGTCCGGCATGCCTCGGCCCCGGCAGGCACGGCCGAGCTGTTCAGGCACGCCACGCCCAGCCCCGCCAGCAGTGCCGATTGCAGGCCCGCCACCCCGGACGCGGAATGCGCAATGACATACGGCACCCCGCGCGCATCCAGCAGGTCGATGGTGAACCGCTGCAAGCTGCAATCCTGGGGAAGTACCACCAACGGCAGCGGCGCCGCGAGTTGGTGCTGTGCGTCGAACCCACTGAGTGCCACCCACCGCAGGGCCTCTCGTCGTACGGGAATGCCTTCGGGAAGGCTGCGACCATCGAGGATGCGCATCGACAGGCCAATGTCGAATTCGCCGCTGTTGGCGCCCTTTTCGATTTGCAGGCTCTTGCGCACCGAAACATGCAACCGAAGCTGCGGATATCGCGTGCGCAAACCCTTCAACATGCCCGCGATGGCGCTCGGCAAAAAATAGTCGGTGATGGCCAGGCGCAGTTCGCCGCTCAAGGTCACGCCGCGCATGTCCTCAAGCACGCAGTCACTCAGCGCGAGCAATTCACGCGCATGTGCCAGCAGGCGCTCTCCGGCAGGTGTGGGGCTCACGCCTTTTTTGCCGCGCTCCAGCAGCGTCACGCCGGTGAAGGTTTCCAGCTTGCGAAGTTGCTCACTGAGCGCGGACTGGGAACGGCACAGCTTGGGCGCGGCCGCCGAAAGGCTGCCGGATTCCAGGATGGTGACGAAGGAGCGCAGTTGCTCAAGGTCAAAGGGGCGCATGTCTAACCTGCGTTTTTTCCGATAGATATCATTATATCTTCCCGTTTTTCAGATCCGAATAATTTTCTTAATCTGGCACCTCACCCTACCCTTACGAGGAATTCGCCATGCCAGGCATCACCCTGAAAATCTCCGGAGAACGCAATCCCGAACTGGTCCGCCAGCTCGTCCCGCAGCTCACTGCACTGACCTGTGAAGTGCTCGAGAAACGCCCGGAGCAGACCTTGCTGATTCTCGATTTTGTGCCGCACGACCAGTGGTTCATTCATAACCGCTCGCTGGCCGAACACGGGCGCAACGCATTCCGCCTGGAAGTCACCGTGACCGATGAGACCAACACCAAGGCGCAAAAGGCGCGTTTTCATCGTGAGGCCTACACGCTGTTGGCGGAGTTGATCGGCAACCTGCACCCGCACTCCAATGTGCATATCATCGACTGCCGAGCCAGTGCCTACGGCTATGAAGGGGTGACTCAGGAGTACCGCTATCAACACACTTGATAGGCCGGGAAAAAGCCGCGCATGCATGTCGATCAGGTCAATGCGCGGCTCATCAAGTCCGTGAACAGTTGCAGAACCCGTTCATCATCCACGCCCAACAATCGGTCACCCACATAGCATTCGGTCTTGCACCATCCCGGCACCTCGGTGGGTTGCAGGTGTGTGAACAGCCAACACCCGTGCTGGCGGGCAATCTCATCACGGGCGTTGAGCAGTGCCGCGCAGTCTGCGTCGAAATACAGGTGAAGCATGTTCACCTGAGGCGTGCGCGGCAGGATGCGAATGCCGGGAATCGCTTGCAGGCAGGTCGCCAGGCGCAAGGCGCGCTGATAGCAGGCCTCCAGCATCCCCAGGCGTTGGTCAAAGCGCATGGCCGTGGAGACCACCATCGGGCTCTGCTTTATCAAGGTGCCGCCCAGCCGTTTACGCCACAGGCGGGCCTGCTGGATAAAGTCGGTGTCGCCCGCCAGCAGCGAGCCGGCGATACCGCCGAGGCCCTTGTAGGCCGAGACGTACACGGAGGAGAAACCTTCAGCGATTTCGGCGTAAGAGCGCTGGTAGTAGGCGCGGGTTTCCCATAGGCGGGCCCCGTCCATATGCAGCGGTGTATTCGAGGCCGCCGCCGTCGCCTTCAAGGCCTCCAGTTCATGCCATTCAGGCAGTTGCCCACCGATCTCCCGGGCAGGCAGCTCCACCACCAGGCAGCTCAATGGCTCGGCAATCGCTGCGAGGTCGTCGGCCAGGATCGGTCGCAAGCGGTGGCCCACCATCACCCCATGCAAGTGCAGCAAGGCCTGGAACGCCTGCTCTTCGTGCAGCTGCAAATGCGAGGACGCGTGTATCCCGAAGCGCGGTAGCCGGCTTCGCTCGCTCCAGATATTGAGCGCAATCAATTGCGCCATCACGCCACTGGGCATGAACACTGCCGCGGGCTTGCCCAACAATTCGGCAACCTTGGCTTCAAAGCCTTCGATCAAGGCACCGCTGCCATAGTTGTCATGGGACACATGGTTGGCCTGTGCCCAGTCCGCCATTTCCTGGAACCACTGGGCGGGCGTGGGCTCTGCAAACCCATTGATCTCTTCAGTGCAGGCCGCCTTGAGTTGGCGGCGTTCTTCATCAATGTCTGGTGTCACGATTGAGCGCCTGTGAAGGGAGGAAGTACGTCCAGGAATGGCCGGCCTGGTGAACGTATCAGTCCTTGACGAGGCTGGCCATGCGCAGCCTTAAAAGATCATGCCCACTCACCACCACAATCCCCACCAGCACCAGCACCGAGCCCACGATGAACGATGACTGCAGCGTCTCGTCCAGCAACCACACCAGCAGGCTCAGGAACGAGAACACCACCGTCTGGAAGGCCAGGCTGGCGGCGGTAATGGCCGAGAAATGCACCCGGATTTGCCCGGTCGCACACGCCAGCGCAGCCAGGATCACAAATGCCCCGGCAAAAGGACCGTTGACGCGGGCTTTTATGACAAAAAATTCATACAGCTAAACTGTACAGTTTTTCTGCAAGCATGCTAACGTCCCGGCATGAACAAACCTTCCATCACCTCCGAAACCCAATCCGCCGCCCTGGCTGCCGAGCTGCGCATCTCCCTGGGCAAGCTGATACGCCGGCTGCGGGAACAAACCCATCCGAACGATTTCACTTCCGCCCAGAAGTCGGTGCTGCTGCGCCTGGACCGAGACGGGCCCAGCACCGTCTCGGCCCTGGCCCGGGCGGAGAGCGTGCGGCCGCAGTCCATGCGCATCACCGTGGCCGGGCTGGAAACGATGAAAGCGATCAGGGGCAAACCCGACCCCAGCGATGGGCGCCAAACCCTGATCGAGCTGACTCCCGGCTTTCGTAAGCACCTGATCGCCAGCCGGGCGGCCAAGGACGATTGGCTGCTGCGGGCGCTGCAGGAGCAACTGTCTGCCGAAGAACAAGCTGAACTCGCGGCAGCGGTAAAGCTGCTGGAGCGCCTCGCCGACTTTTGAGCCCCCTACCCGTTCGAGGACATCCCATGGCCGTCACCTTGCTGGATCCCAACACCGCGCTGATCATCGTGGACTTGCAGAAAGGCATCGCCGAATACCCGTTCATCCACCCCATCGGCGCCGTGGTGGAACGCTCCCGTGCACTGCTCGACGCGTTCCGCGACCGCGGCATGCCGGTGGTGCTGGTCAACGTCACAGGCTTCGCCCCCGGGCGCACCGAGCGGCCACGGCGCAGTGATGTGTTTCCACCAGGATGGGCCGACCTGTTGCCCGAACTCGATCAGCAACCCAGCGACATTGGGGTGACCAAACGCACCTGGGGTGCCTTCGCCAGCACTGATCTTGAGGCGCAACTCAAAGCACGCGGCGTGACCCAAGTGGTGATCACCGGCGTTGCTACCGGAACCGGCGTGGAGTCCACCGCGCGCCAGGCCTACGAGGCCGGCTTCAACGTGACCCTGGCCGTCGATGCCATGACCGACGCGAACGCCGAGGCCCATCACTACAGCCTGAACCAGGTATTCCCGAAGCTGGGGGAAACCGGCACCGCGCAAGAGATCATCGGCTTGCTTGCAACAAGGGGGGCGTGACGATGCAATGGCATGAGCTGGTGTCTTATTTCTTCGGCGGCGTATTGCTTGCCAACGCGCTGCCCCATTGCCTCAGTGGCTTGATGGGCCAGTCCTTCCAAACGCCGTTTGCCAAGCCGCGCGGCCAGGGGCGGTCCTCCTCGACGCTGAATGTGCTCTGGGGTTTTCTCAACCTGGTGATCGGCTACGTGCTGGTCTGCCGGGTCGGGGACTTCGACCTCAAAAGCACCGCTGATGTGCTCGCCCTCGGGCTCGGGGCCTTGGCCCTGAGTGTATTCCTGGCGCAGCATTTCGGGCGCTTCAACGGTGGTCATTCCTCAGGGCCGGTGTGAGTTCGATGGGCATTTTCCGCTCGCTGCGCAGCGTCAACTACCGCATTTGGGCCGCCGGCGCCCTGGTGTCGAATATCGGCACCTGGATGCAACGCACGGCCCAGGACTGGCTGGTGCTGACCCAGCTCACGCCGCATAACGCGTCGGCCGTCGGCATCGTCATGGCGTTGCAGTTCGGGCCGCAATTGCTGTTGCTGCCCTGGACCGGCTTCGCCGCCGATCACTACGACAAGCGCAAGCTGCTGATGGTCACCCAGGGCGTGATGGGCGTGCTGGCGCTGATGCTGGGGGTGTTTACCCTGACCGGCATCGTGCAGCTGTGGCACGTGTATGTGTTCGCGTTTTTGTCCGGCTGCGCCTCGGCCTTCGATGCACCGGTGCGGCAGATATTCGTGGCGGAGCTGGTGGGCGAAGCGGACCTGTCCAATGCCATCGCGCTCAATTCCACCTCGTTCAACATGGCGCGCATGATTGGCCCGGCGGTGGCCGGCGTGACCATCGCGTCGGTGGGCACCGGCTGGGCGTTCCTGCTCAATGGCGCGAGTTTTTTCGCGGTGCTGGCCTCGCTGTTTCTGCTGCGGGTTTCCGGCCTGCACACCAGCCTGCGGGCGCTGCGCACCAAGGGCAGCCTGACTGAAGGCCTGCGCTATGTGTGGGCGCGGCCGGACCTGATGGCGATCCTGATCATGCTGTTCTTGATCGGCACCTTCGGCATGAATTTTCCGATCTTCATCTCGACCATGGCTGTCACCGTGTTCCACGCCGATGCCCGCGGCTATGGCCTGCTGACGTCGACCCTGGCCATCGGCACCGTTGCCGGGGCGCTGCTCGCAGCCGGTCGCGAGCGGCCACACTTCAAGGCGTTGTTGATCGGCGCGCTGGTGTTCGGGGTGGGCTGCACGCTGGCGGCGATTGCCCCGAACTATGGGTTGTTCGCCGGGGCGCTGGTGATCATCGGCGTGGGCGCCCTGACCTTCAGCAACACCACCAACAGCCTGATGCAACTCACCACCGAACCTTCCATGCGCGGCCGGGTAATCGCCCTGCGGGTGGGCGTGGCCCTGGGCGGCACACCGATTGGCGCACCGATTGTGGGCTGGGTGGCCGACCATCTTGGCCCGCGCTGGGCGTTGGCGGTCGGCGCGGCCTCGGGCATCCTGGCGGCCGGCGTGGCGGTGTACACCATGACGCGCAAGCTGGATCGGCCTAAAAATATGTGATGGGCAACACAGCTCCCACAGTTGATCTTCGCAGGCTCGCACAGTTGATCGTTCCCACGCTCTGCGTGGGAATACATCCTGTGACGCTCCGCGTCACCATTGCGCAGGACTTGAACCTTGCATCGTCAGCTGGACGCAGAGCGTCCGAGGCGGCGTTCCCACGCAGAGCGTGGGAACGATCAATATCTGAAGGGCAACACGAATCCAGTGTGGGAGCTGTCGAGCTTCAGCGAGGCTGCGAAGAGGTCCTGTCAGGCAATAAAGATGTCGCCTGCCAGTCCGCCATCGCAGCCTCGCTAAAGCTCGACAGCTCCCTCAGTTGATCTTCGCAGGCTCGCACAGTTGATCGTTCCCACGCTCTGCGTGGGAATACATCCTGTGACGCTCCGCGTCACCATTGCGCAGGACTTGAACCTTGCATCGTCAGCTGGACGCAGAGCGTCCGAGGCGGCATTCCCACGCAGAGCGTGGGAACGATCAATATCTGAAGGGCAACACGAATCCAGTGTGGGAGCTGTCGAGCTTCAGCGAGGCTGCGAAGAGGTCCTGTCAGGCAATAAAGATGTCGCCTGCCAGTCCGCCATCGCAGCCTCGCTAAAGCTCGACAGCTCCTACAGTGGATCTCTCGCGTATCATCACCCTCCTCGCTCCTCAAGGAATCCCCATGTCTTCAAGCAAACGCGACAGCGCACGCATCGAGCGTCGCCTGGTCGCGACCCTGACCGAAGCCTGTGAAATCGCCAAGGCCGAAATCACCGGCTTCGACTGGCTGACCCACGAAGTCGACTACCAGGCCTTTGCCCAAAGCCTGCTGGTCATCTGGGTATTCGATACCAGGGCGAACCGGGAACTGGCCCTTTCTACCGGACTGGACCTGCGCATGCGCGAGCTGACGGCCACCGCGCTGGAGGATGCCGGGGTGGATCGCCCTTCTTCGCACCGCTACGTGCGCTTCGACTCCGAGGAAGAATGCCACCTGCAGCATGGCGGCAATTGGCGCCTGCGCCTGCTCAAACTGTATGCGGTAAAGGGGTAAAGCCTTGGCTAAAGATATCGAGAACCCGTGCGTCTCAACCTGCCAGCTCAGTGGTGAGCTGTGCGTGAGTTGTGGACGCACCAAGGACGATATTCGCAAATGGAAAAAGATGAAGCGGCCAGAGAAGATGGCCGCTGTGCAGCGCGCAACGTTGCGCTTGAAGACGTTGAAAAAGGGCAAGTGACGCACCCGGTTTCAGGCCGTCAAGTACGCCCGACTGACCCCGTCACCGGCAAATTCCCGAGCAACTTGAGCCCGGTGGTTTTCACAAACGTCGCGTAGTCCATCGGCTTCTCGATACGGGTTTCAGCGTTGGGCAGTACATACGCCCAGGCGCGCTTGGACGACACGTCGTAAACCAGCTTGAACAGGCGGGTCGGCACCCAGACCTTGTTGTCGCCAATGGTGCTGTAGCCCGGGTCAAACAACGGCCCGGTGAACACGAACACATTGCCGTCGGCGCGCTTGGCAAACTTGCGCACGTCCGCCTCGACCTTGCTCCAGATCTTGCGGTTGTTGGTCGGGTCTTGCGGGACCATGTTCGACAGCGCAAAGGACTGGGCCATGGCGTTGGTGCTCGGCGCATCCGCCGCCGGGGATTGATGGCCACGGTCCACGGCCGGGTGTTGGCCACGGTAGTCGCTCAACTCGGCGCGCGCGCCTTTGGGAATACGCGGGTCGGGGTAGAACTGGTTGGTGCGTTCTTCGCCTTTGGCATCCTTCAACTGGCCGGCATTCAGGCGTTCGACCACCACCAGCGGGGTCTTGCTGGTTTGCGAGTACAGCACCGCGAAATTATCGGAACACAGCGCCAGGGGTTTCATGGTGGCCGGCACGGTGGCCGTGTTGATCGGTTGTGCGGCCGGGAACAGGTCGGCGCAACTGTCGAACGATGGCTTTTTCTGTTGGCTTGAATACAGACCCAGGGCCGCGCCCTGACTGATGGAGCCCGAGCGAGAGGTATGGGATTGAGGCGGTGTGATGAGGTCCAGCAGGCCACGGGCTTGCGCCCCGGTGGAGAGCAAAACAAGGGCCGACAGCCCAACTGCAATTTTGCGTAGGTGCATGGGTTAAATCTTCAAAGTTCGATTGCGGGGCTTATGGACCCATGGATGTGACTTTAGTGCGAAGCAGCGCTGCAAAATACCCTGAACACGGTTTACGTAAGTGACTGATAGGTTTGAAGATAAGCTCGCAGCATGCGGGTCACCTGCTGTTCCAGGCCGGCTTCAAAGGCCGCAGATGCATTGCCTTCAAGCAACGCCCGAACCGGTCCCACCACCGCGCTGAGCGAGATGGCGGCGGTAAGGGATGGGTCTTCAAAACGCGCATCCGACGCCGTCGCCAACATCGCTGCAATCGCGGCCACCACCCGCTTGTTGATCCGCGCCACAAGCTCCGCACCGCCCCGCTCACCTGCGATGGCATACAGGGCTTTGGACGCCGTCGGGTCCATCAGCTTCACGGCGAGAAAAGCCGTGACAAACCCCGATGCCATTTCCGCCACCGTGGTGCCCTGGTGTTGATCGCACGCCTGCTCGACGGTCTCGGCCACCTGCACCAGATGCTTCTCCAATACCGCAGCAAGCAGTGCATCGCGGTTCGGATAGTACTGATAGAGACTGCCCACCGACATGCCCGCCCGCTCGGCCACGCGGGTCGTGGTGCAGCGGACCAGGCCCTGAGCGGTCAAAACCTGAAGGGTTGCCGTGTGCAGCGCTTCCACCGTCGCCGCCGACCGGGCCTGGACCGCTGATTTTCTTGGCTTTAACGACGCTTTGAGAGGGCTCATGGAATGCGAATTCTAAACCTGAAGGATCCTTCATATTATAGGCTTCCTCCCGTCAAGCAAGAGCTCCGACCATGACCACCAGCACATTCAATCTCGGCGATCGCACCGTCAACCGCATCGGCTACGGCGCCATGCAACTGGCCGGCCCAGGCGTGTTTGGCCCGCCCAAGGACCGTGATGCAGCGCTGGCCGTACTGCGCGAGGCCGTCGCTTGCGGCGTGAACCATATCGACACCAGCGACTTCTACGGGCCGCATGTCACCAATCAGATTATTCGTGAGGCACTGCACCCGTATAAAGACGATCTTACGATCGTCACCAAGGTAGGCGCCCGCCGTGGCGACGATGGCGCCTGGTTCAACGCTTCGTCGAAGGCCGAGCTGACCCAGGCCGTGCACGACAACCTGCGCAACCTGGGCCTGGATGTGCTGGACGTGGTGAATGTGCGGGCCATGCACGGCGTGATGGGCACTGCCGAAGGCTCGATCGAGGAACCCCTGAGTGCCATTGCCGAGCTGCAACAACAGGGCCTGATACGCCATATCGGCATCAGCAACGTTACCCCGACGCAGGTCGCCGAGGCGCGAAAAATCGTGCGCTTCGTGTGCGTCCAGAACCTGTACAACATCGCCCACCAGCACGATAACGCGATGCTCGACGAATTGGCCCGGGACGGCATCGCCTATGTGCCATTCTTCCCGCTGGGCGGGTTCTCGCCAGTGCAGTCAGCGGTGTTGTCGAACGTCGCACAGCGCCTCGGCGTCACCCCGATGCAACTGGCCCTGGCATGGCTGCTGCGCCGTTCCCCGAATATCCTGCTGATCCCGGGAACGTCCTCGGTCACCCATCTACGGGAAAACATCGCGGTGGGCGAGCTGGATCTTTCGGACGAGGTACTCGCAGAGCTGAACACCCTCGCAGGCTGACCCTCACGCCAGCAGTTCTGCGATCCACCGCGCCTGCTGGGCGACCTCTTGCACCTTGTCCTCGGGCACCGCTTGCCGCGCCTGGGCGAAGTCGCTCAGGGTCTGCTGTTTGTGGCGCAGGATGCGCTGCCACTTGAGCAGGAATTCCGGGCTGCGGGCCTGCATTTGCAGCGGGCCGAAGTACAGTTCTTCGGCGGTGTAGGTCACAGGCCCGGCGTGCTCGGCAACGATGATTTCGTAGAAGAAGCGGTTCTCCCGCAGCAGCTCTTCGCACACGATGCGGTAGCCGTTCTCCATCAACCATTGGCGCAACGGTTGCTCGCCGCCGTTGGGCTGCAGCACCAGGCGCTCCCGGCCGTTGAGGCGCGCCTTGTCGCTGTCGAGGATATCGCGGATGGTCTCGCCGCCCATGCCGCAGATGCTGATCGCGGTGATCCCGTCTCCCGGCTCGATCGCCGCCAGGCCACTGGCCAGGCGTACGGTGATGTGTTGCTCCAGCTCGTTCTCGCGCACCGTGCGCTCGGCTGCGCGAAACGGCGTCTGGGCCACCTCGCCCGCCACCGCCGCCACGATGGCGCCGCGGCGCATCAATGCCACCGGCAGGTAGCCGTGGTCGGAGCCGATATCCGCCAGGCGCGCCCCGGCGGGGACGTGCGTCGCCACGCGCTCAAGGCGCATGGACAATGTGTGTTCGTTCAACTGACGTTCCTTTTCGGTAATACCCTGGCCATTGTATTGCGGGTTCATCAAAGAGGAACGTCACTTTGGTGAGCGCCGTCAATCAGTGGCCGCCAGCCTTACCAGTTCCTTGCGCAACAGCGAACGATCCAGCACCGCCATCCCGGCCTGCCAGTCGATGGAAAGCAACTGGCTCAGTTTTTCCTGGCTGACCTTGGGCTCAGCCAGGAAATAGCTTCTGCACTCGCGGATACTGATGAGATTCACCAGCCAGTCCTCCCCCTGCGCCGCCAGCCAATCAGCGATGGTCGAGCGATGCTTTCGGATCAGCGCACCGGCATCCCACACCGTCATCTGCGCAAAAACCTGCGGCAGGTTGCTGTCGGCTTTCAGCCACTTCAGGTCACCCGCCAACGCGCCTGCAAGGTCTGACTCGATAGTGGCCTGGCACTCGGAGAAATACCGCTCAGGCCAGTCTGCCGCGAGTTTCGCCAGCAGCGCGAGGGTTTCATAAGCCCGAACATCCGCCGCGGTGGTCAACTGCCCGGTAAAATTCAGGGTATTGTCCAGGATTGCCGTGGCCAGCAGCGCGGCACTGTGCTCACTGATCAGCGGCAACAAACCGGCCGCTTCCCAACGCAGGAAAACCTGCGTCGCTGCTGCACCGATCAAACGGATGTCTGCGGCACTTCCCAGCCTCTGCGCCCAATAGGTTTCAAACCCCGGGTGATGGTCAATCACCTCCACCACCTGATCGAGCACGACCACCGGGTCGAAGTGGTGGAAGTCCGAGATATCCACCATCACAAACTCATCGCCGGGCCCGGGCCGGTAGTCATCCAGTGATGATAGCCAGCCGAGCACGGTCCTGGAGATGCTGGCATTCAGTGGAGCACTGCTGACGGCACGCGCCTCGATTCCCTGACGATTCAACAACTCGGCATACGCAATGCAGCAGGCGTATGCATCGATGTCCAGATACGCCGAGCCGGAGGTGACTACCCTCATCGGAAAAACTCCATGATTTCATATTTTTGGCAGGCAAATTTCACACGCCTTTATGACGAAAACATGACTAAATGGACAGAACAACCCTGGAGATTCGAGCAATGACGTCATTTCGCGTTCGCGAGCTGAGCAGTACGGACACTGAAGCATTGCTGGCCTTCGAAGCCCGTAACCGTGACTGGTTCGAGTCGCATATCGAGGCGCGCGACCCATCGTTTTACTCGGTGCAGGGCGTCGCCGAGCATATTGACGGTTATCTATCAGGCCTGGCCACCGGCACATGGCACCCGTTCGTGATCGAAGACGCCAACGGCGAAATCGTCGGTCGCGCCAACCTGAAAAGCATCGACTCGCCAAAGGGCTCTGCCGAAGTCGGCTACCGCGTGGGTGAGCGCTCGTGCGGGCAAGGGCTGGCAACCCTGGCGCTGAACCATCTGATCCGCGAGGCACAGGCGCGCTGGGCACTGACCCAACTGGTGGCGTACGTGTACCCCGAGAATGTGGGCTCACAAAAAGTCCTCACCCGCTGCGGTTTCGTGCCCGACCAGCCCGCACCGGACGGCAAGCCCCAGGGCGAAAACCGCTTTGTCCTGACATTCCAGGCCTGAAGACCCGACCCGCCGGCGAACCTTTACCCGGTAAACACCGTCCGAGCTAGGGCATTGATGTTTACCGCTCGCCGCGAGGTTTCCGTTTGAAAGCTGCCATCATCAAAAAATACCGCCTGATCATCAAGACCATGGGCTATGTAGGCTGGGCGCTGTTCTGGCTGCTGCTCTGGGATATCGCCGTCACCGTGGACTTCATGCTGTTCCTCAACAGCAAGATCAACCTGCCGCTGATGCCGCTCACCCTGCTCGGCTCGGCGCTGGTGGTGCTGATCAGTTTCCGCAACAGCAGCGCCTACAACCGCTGGTGGGAGGCACGCACGTTGTGGGGGGCGATGGTCAACAATTCCCGCAGCTTCGCCCGGCAAGTGCTGACGCTGCTGGATGACCCGGACAATGAGGTCAACCCGATAAAGGCGACCTTGCTGCGCCGTCACGTGGCGTATGTGAACTGCCTGGCGGCGCACTTGCGGGGCCAGCCTTGCCCGGAGGAAATCCGCGCCTTCCTGCCGGCCGACGAGTTCGCCCGCAGCACCAGTACCAATAACTTTTCCAACGACATCATCAACGGCTCCGCAGCCCTGCTGGCCCAGGAATACAAGGCCGGGCGCCTGGACAGCATTCGCCTGGCACGGTTGGAGTCGACCCTGGTGGATTTGTCCAACAGCCAGGGCGGCATGGAGCGCATCGCCAATACGCCGCTGCCCTACCCTTACGTGTATTTCCCACGGCTGTTCATCTCGCTGTTCTGCCTGATCGTGCCGGTGGGCCTGGTGGAATCCCTGGGCTGGTTCACCCCGCTGGCGTCCACGGTGGTGGGCTTCATGCTGCTGGCCATCGAACGCATCGGCACCGATTTGCAAAGCCCGTTCCGCGACAGCGAGCACCAGATCCAGATGGAAGCCCTTTGCGAAACCATCGAGAAAAACCTGCAGTCGATGCAGCGTGATTCCCTGGGGGGCGAGCGGATCAGTTAATCCACCGGTGCGCCCTCGCCGCGAGCATAAACGGTTGGCGACTGCCCGGCATACCGGGTAAACGCCACGCTGAAGGCACTGGCGGAGCCATAGCCGACCTGCTCGGCAATGTCGGCGATACCGCCTGCCTGATTGCGCAGCAGCTTCTTCGCCAGCGCCATGCGCCAGGCCAACAGGTACGCCATCGGGGCGACACCCACGGCGCGGTTGAAGCGTTCGAAAAACGTCGAGCGCGACAGTGCGGCGTGTTTTGCCAGTTCCGCCACCGTCCAGGCCCGCATGGGTTGTTCGTGCAGCAGGCGGATAGCGACCGCCAGTCGTTCGTCAGACAAGCCCTGCAGCAACCCGGGGGATGCCGTCGTACTGCCTGTCGAGCGCAAGGCTTCGATCAGCAACACTTCCAGCAACCGATCCAGAATCACTTCCCGTGCAGGCCGCTGGCTGCGTGACTCCTCACCCACAAGATGGACCAGGGTTGCCAGTCTCGGCTCCCCGCGCACATGCACCAGCTCGGGCAGCAACGACACCAGCAAGGCTGCGTCGGGTGAGGCAAACGCACAATGCCCGACCAACAAGCGAATATCCGCCGGCCCGCTCTGTTCGCCAATCCGGAACTCCCCATCAGGCTGCACAACGGGTGTGGTTTCCGGCAGTTCCAGGTCAACGGCACTCGACATGCCGGACACCCGGGAAGCCGGAATCAACACAAAATCCCCGGCCTGCAAAGGTACCGCCGGCCTGCCGTCGAAGGTCAGCCAGCACTGGCCTTCAAGCACCGCGCAGTAAAACGGCTGCCCATTGTGGGCCCGCTGCACGCGCCAGGCACCGGCGCCGCTGACCACTTTGTAAAAGCCTGCGGTGGGTTGCAGCAATGTGACGATCTCGGCCAGCGGGTCGACCATGACCGGACTCCTGCAAATGAAATTTGGACTTTGAAGCATAGCAAGTCCAATCAACGCGGCCTATCGTTTTACGACCCTCACCACTGGCAGGAACGTCCATGAATACTGTATTGATCACCGGCTGCTCGTCCGGCTTCGGCCTGGAAATCGCTCGCTACTTCCTGGCCCGGGACTGGAAGGTCATCGCCACTATGCGTACGCCCCGGGAAGACCTTCTACCGCCCTCGGAGCACCTGCGGGTGCTGGCGCTTGATGTGAGTGACGAGGCCAGCATCCAGCAGGCCATCGAAGCCGCCGGGCCGGTTGATGTACTGGTCAACAACGCCGGGATCGGCCTGCTGGGCGCGGTCGAAGGCATCAACATGCAAACGATCCGCGAGGTATTCGAGACCAACACCCTCGGTACCATCGCGATGACCCAGGCCGTGCTCCCGCAATTTCGTGAGCGCAAGGCCGGCGTGGTAATCAACGTCACCTCCAGTGTGACCTTGCTACCGTTGCCGTTGCTCGCCGTGTACACCGCCAGCAAATGCGCAGTGAACGGCTTCACCGAATCCCTGGCGTTGGAACTGGCGGCGTTCAATGTACGCGCCAACCTGGTATTGCCAGGGCGCGCACCGACCACCCGCTTCGGCGAAAACGCCCGCAACCGCATCCTGATTCCCGAGGCTTACGCAGGCCTGGCGGAACGCATATTTGCCGCCTGGGGGGAGCCTTCCGAGGTTACGTTGGCCGAGGATGTGGCTGAAGCCGTATGGCGCGCGGCGACTGACCCAAACAGCCCGATGCGTATCCCGGCCGGGGCGGATGCGGTGGCGTTGTCCCGGCAAGGCGCTGGCCGTTAACAAAAAAATCCAGCCAGTGGTGAATTATTCAGTGTCCGCATGTATCTGACCCATTAAGCGCATGCCACCAAAACAGTGGCATCGAAATGGACCTGCGGCTGAGTATTCCCATGAAATCACGCAAGAAAACCGTCAATCCCATTGGATTGGATGACATCACCATCGTCGACGACGCCAAGATGCGCAAGGCGATCACCGCCGCTGCGCTGGGCAATGCCATGGAGTGGTTCGACTTCGGGGTGTATGGCTTTGTCGCCTATGTGCTGGGCAAGGTGTTCTTCCCCGAAGCGTCTCCCAGCGTACAGATGATCGCGGCCCTGGCGACCTTCTCGGTGCCGTTCCTGATTCGCCCGCTGGGCGGTCTGTTCTTTGGCCGGCTGGGGGACAAATACGGCCGGCAAAAGGTCCTGGCAGCGACCATCGTGATCATGTCCCTGAGCACCTTCGCCATCGGGCTGATCCCCTCCTATGACTCGATCGGCATCTGGGCGCCGATCCTGTTGCTGCTGGCCAAGATGGCCCAGGGCTTCTCGGTGGGCGGTGAGTACACCGGTGCCTCGATCTTCGTCGCCGAATACGCCCCGGACCGCAAGCGCGGCTTCCTCGGCAGTTGGCTGGACTTCGGCTCCATCGCCGGCTTCGTGCTCGGCGCGGGCGTGGTGGTGCTGATTTCGGCGGTAATCGGCGAAGACGCCTTCCAGTCCTGGGGCTGGCGCCTGCCGTTCTTCCTCGCCCTGCCGCTGGGCATGATCGGGCTGTACTTGCGTCATGCCCTGGAAGAAACACCGGCCTTTCAACAGCACGTGGAGCAACTCGAACAAGGTGACCGCGAAGGCCTGGCGGGCGGCCCGAAAGTCTCGTTCAAGGAAGTCGCCACCAAGCACTGGCGCAGCCTGATGACCTGTGTCGGCGTGGTGGTGGTGACCAACGTCACGTACTACATGCTGCTCACCTACATGCCGAGCTACCTGTCGCACAACCTGCACTACAGCGAAAACCACGGCGTGTTGATCATCATCGCGATCATGGTCGGCATGTTGTTCGTGCAGCCGATGATTGGCTTTGTCAGCGACAAGATCGGGCGCAAACCCTTCATTCTGTTCGGCAGCATCGCGCTGTTCTTCCTCGCCATTCCGGCGTTCATGCTGATCAACAGCGGCAAGCTCGGGCTGATTTTCTCGGGGCTGCTGATCATTGCGGTGGTGCTCAACTTCTTTATCGGCGTGATGGCGTCCACCCTGCCGGCGATGTTCCCTACCCACATCCGCTACAGCGCGCTCGCCAGCGCCTTCAACATCTCGATCCTGATTGCCGGCCTCACGCCAACCGCCATGGCCTGGCTGGTGGAGACCACCAACAACCTGTACATGCCAGCCTATTACCTGATGGTGTTCGCCGTGCTGGGGCTTTTCACCGCCCTGACCATGAAGGAAACCGCCAACAAACCCCTGCGCGGTGCGGCACCGGCGGCGTCGGATATCGAGGAAGCCAAGGAGCTGCTGCAGGAGCACGAAGACAATATCGAGCAGAAGATCGAAGACATCGACGCGCAAATCGCCGAGCTGGAAGCCAAGCGCGAAAACCTGGTGCAGCAACATCCACGCATCAACTGACGCAACATATTTGGAAACGAATAGCGGGTGAACTAACGCGCAAGCAGCACGCTCCTTCCTTAAGCGCAGTCAGCGCGGCCCTGATGAGCCTCATCAGGGCCGCTCAACGATAAGGAGCCGCCCGTGACCGACACCACCACCCTCACCTACCGCTGCACGCCTGGTCCGCTTCACGCGACCTTGCTGGCCGGTACCGTCCCGCTGTTTCTCGGCGCCCTGCTGAGCGACATTGCCTACTACCAGACCTACCAGATCCAATGGAGCAACTTCGCCGCCTGGCTGATCGCCGGCGCCCTGCTGTTCTGCGGGCTGGCGGGGTTGTTTGCACTGGTCAACCTGCTGCGTGCCGACCGCAAGGCCGGGCGCCCCACGGTGTACTTCCTGCTGTTGCTGGTGACCTGGGCGCTGGGCCTGGTGAATGCCTTTGAGCATGCGAAGGATGCCTGGGCCGTGATGCCTTCGGGCCTGGTGCTGTCTGCCGTCGTGACCCTGCTGGCCTGCGTGACCACGTGGGTCGGGCTGACCAACCTGCGCTCGGGAGGTGCCCAATGAAGCCTTCCAGCACGCTGACCGTTTTAAGCATGGCGATGTTGTTGAGCGCCTGCGGTGGCGAAGCCGACAGCACTCAAGCTCGCGGCCCCGACCCCAAGCTGCCGGAACCCCAGCGCGGCCTGTTGCCCAGCATGAAGATCGCCGAACCGGTGGCCTGGGGCGAGCAGAAACCTACGGTGCCCGAGGGTTTCAGCATCACGGCCATCGCCACCGACCTGCGGATCCCGCGCCAGACCCTGGTGCTGCCCAACGGCGACATTCTCGTCGCCGAAGGCCGGGGCGGCAGCGCAGCGAAACTCAAGCCCAAGGATGTGATCGCCAGCGTGATCAAGGCCGAGGGCAACACCAAGGTCAAGGGCGGCAATCGCCTGACCCTGCTGCGCGATGCCGACGGTGACGGCACCTACGAGTTGAAAACCGTATTCGCCGAAAACCTCAACGCGCCCTACGGCCTGGCCTTTGCCGACGGCAAGCTGTACGTGGCGAACCAGGATGCGCTGGTGCGCTTCGACTACGCAGACGGCCAGACCAAGGCCGGTGGCCCGCCCACCACCGTCACCGAGCTGCCCGCCGCGATCAATCACCACTGGACCAAATCCCTGGCGATCAGCCCCGACGGCCGCTCGCTGTATGTGGGCATCGGGTCCAACAGCAACATCACCGAACGCGGCATGGAGGTCGAGATCGACCGGGCGATGGTCTGGCAGATCGACGCCGCCACCGGCGCCCACAAGCCTTATGCAACCGGTTTGCGCAACCCGACGGCATTGACCATTCAACCGGGCTCCGGGCAGGTGTGGGCGGTGGTCAACGAGCGGGATGAACTGGGGCCGGACCTGGTGCCGGATTACCTGACCTCGGTGCGCGAAGGCGAATTCTACGGCTGGCCCTACAGCTATTGGGGCCAGAACGTCGACACCCGCGCCCAACCGCAGAACCCGGCCAAGGTCGCCGCCGCGATCAAGCCGGATTACAGCCTGGGTTCCCACGTTGCCGCGCTGGGCGTCGATTTTTCCATCCCGGCCATGGGCGAGAAATATGCCGACGGCGTCTTCGTCGGCGAGCACGGCAGCTGGAACCGGGACAATCCGGTGGGCTACAAGGTGATCTTCGTGCCGTTCAGCAATGGCCGGCCTGCCGGTGAGCCGCTGGACTTCGCCACGGGTTTCCGCGGGGACGATGGCAAGACTCGCGGGCGGCCGGTGGGGGTCACGGTTGATCCGAAGGGTGCGCTGATCATTGCCGATGACCTGGCCAACACGGTGTGGAGGGTGACGCGCAATAAATAAGGCCTGAAGCGGCCGATGTGGTTGCCTTCCTGTGGAGCGCGGCGGTACCTTCGCCGCACTCACGAACAGGAAGGTAACCGCAATGCCAGACACCACCGACAACGGCTTCTATGATCGCGCGGACGCGCACATCGAGCTGTCCAACGAGCAGTTCAGGGCGTTCGCCGACCTGGGCAAAGTCAGCGCCTCGATGATGTTCGGCACCACACGCTTCAATGCCTGGGTCAGCGCACGCAGCTTTAAATCCGGCGAAGAAATGGCCCAGGCGCGTGAGGCGATGCTGAAGTATTTCTGTGATCAGTACCGGATGATGCTTGAGGATAATCTTGATGATCACATCAACAATTTCAGCAAGTACATGCTCGTTAAGGGCAGTTGAACCCGCCCGCACAGGGCGGTGTGTCGACCTGTGATACCCGGCGCTCAAATTGCAACGAAGTGGCCCGCGGCGACCTCGCGGTAACTGATCGGCGGAGCCTTGTAGCCCACCTCGTAAATCCTGCTGGGCACGCTCTCCTCCATCAGGCTGAACGGCTTTCTGGGCACGTTCAGGTCCGCCGAGGGCACCGCGCTCAGCAACCTTTGGGTGTAAGGGTGCTGAGGCTGCTCGAACACTGACTGGCGTGGCCCGATCTCAACGATGCGTCCGTGGTACATCACCCCCACCCGGTGGCTGACCCGCTCGACCACCGCCAGGTCATGGGAAATAAACAGGAATGAAATGCCCATCTCGCGCTGCAGGTCCTGCAGGAGATTAATCACCTGGGCTTGAATGGACACGTCCAGCGCCGAGACGGCTTCATCGGCGATGATCAGCTTCGGAGACAGAGTCAGCGCCCGCGCGATGCAGATCCGCTGTCGCTGCCCACCCGAGAACTCGTGCGGATAGCGTTGTGCATGCTCCGCCGACAGCCCCACCTTCTCCAGCAATATTCGCACCTGCTTTCGTGCTTGCGCGCCATGTGCAATGCCATGAACATGCAGCGGCTCCAGCAGGCTGTTCTCGATCGTGAGACGCGGGTTCAGGGATGCATAGGGATCCTGGAAGACCATCTGGATATCGCGGCGCAGCGAGTTCATATCGCTCTTGTTCAACGTCGTAAGGTTCTTGCCACCGAAAACGATATTCCCGCCCTGTATCGGCATCAGCCCGGCAATCGCACGAGCGCTGGTGGATTTCCCGCACCCGGACTCGCCCACCAGGGCCAGCGTTTCACCTGAGTAGATATCAAAGTCGATGCCTTCGACGGCATGCACACGGCGCCGGACCTTCCCGAGGAGACCACCTTTGAGGTCGTACCGAATGGACAACGACTCGACTCTGAGCACCGGCGGACTCTGGTAGTCCGGGGCCACGCCAGGCGCAGGTTCTGCACCCGCTGCGACGTCATCATCGATCAAGGCAAATTTTGCGGGAAGTTGAGTGCCACGCATTGAGCCGATTTTTGGAACAGCCGCCAGCAATGCCCGGGTGTAGGGCTGCTTGGGCTCCTGCAGCACTGCCCTTGCCGGACCTTGCTCAACGGTCTCGCCTTTCTTCATCACCATCACATGGTCTGCGACTTCCGCCACCACGCCCATATCGTGGGTGATAAAGATCACACCCATGGCCAGGCTATCTTGCAGCTCCTTGATAATCCGCAGGATCTGCGCCTGCACCGTCACATCCAACGCTGTGGTCGGCTCGTCGGCGATCAGCAGTGTGGGCTCGCAGACCAGCGACATCGCAATCATGATCCGTTGGCGCATGCCGCCGGAAAGCTCATGGGGAAACCGGTTCATGACCTGCTTCGCATCCGGAATACGCACCAGGTCCAGCATGCGTAATGCCTGGGCTTCGGCTTGCGCACGGCTGCACCGCTGATGCAGCAAGATGCCTTCGATGAGTTGCGCGCTGATCTTGAAGACCGGATTCAGCGAAGTCATGGGCTCCTGAAAGATCATCGACATGGACGAGCCCCGCAGTGTGCGCATGACAGACTCGGGCGCCGCCACCAGGTCGACAATCTGGTTATTCCTGGTTTGCAGCTCCATCGAGCCCGAAAGCACCCGTCCGCCGGCGCGCTTGATCAGGCCCATCATCGCCATTGAGGTGACGGATTTGCCGGAGCCGGACTCACCCACGATCGCCAGCGTCTGACCGCGCATCACCTCGAAGGACACATCGCGCACCACCGGCGTCTCGCGCCCTCTGGTGCCGAAGCCGACACTCAGGTTTTTCACCCGGGCTACCAAATTCTCGTTCATGGGGCGCTCCTTTAATCGACGATCGCCGAGATGGCCGCGTCAAGGTCGGCACGGGATTGATCGACCTTGCGCCGGCTCTGCGCAACCCACTCACGGTCCTGCTCCAGTTCGTTCTGGGCGATCGACAATAATCGCCGGACCTCGTCCGGGCCGACGCCGCCCGCGGAAGTGCGGGTCTCGACAAAACGGCGCGGGTTCAAAGCATCGCGGACCTGGGCATCCGAGTAGCCCAGGGTTGAGCCGACAGTTTCCACGCTGGCTTGATCCAGTGCGGCGCCGGTCACCCCGGCAGGAGCCACGCCCTCGTACAGGCAGTTACGCACCAGGCGGGCCACGATGTGGTGGACCTGGCGGAAAGAGATGCCCCGGTCCCGAACGATCACATCGGCGAGGTTGCTGGCGGTGCACCAACTCCCGGAGAGCAGGGCTGTCATCCGGTCCTCATGCACCACCAGGGTTTCAATGATGCCGGTAAACAGGTCCAGCATGCCTTCGGTGGTGGCCAGCGCATCATGGATCAACGGCAGGTCGCGCATCGCCTGGTCGCCGGTGCCTTCGGACCGGAAAGTGGCCAGGGCCGTGCTGAGCCAGGTCACCGATCCACCTGCAGCTTTCTTGATGGTTTCCAAGCCGCTGGGGTTTTTCTTCTGCGGGAAAATACTGCTGGTGCCGCAATAGCCGTCGTGGCTTTCCACCGTTCCAAATTCGACGCTCGACCAGATATGCAGGTCGGTTGCCAGGTCGTTCAGGTCGGCCATGACAAAGGACAATGCGCCAATCGTCTCTGCTGCGTACCATGCTTCGCGGCCCAGCTTGGAGTTTTCTACCAGGCTGTCGAACCCCAACAGGTGCGTGGTGCGCCCACGGTCCAGCGGCCAGGACGTGCCGGCCAGGCCGACGGCACCAAGGGGGTTGCGATTGACCCGGGTGTAAGCGTGCATCAAGCGGCTGAAGCTGTCGTGCAGCCTCGACGTAAAACTCAAAAGGTAGTGGCCGAACACCCAGGGCTGGGCATGCTGCATATGGGTGTAGCCGGGCATGATGGTGCCCGAATGCGTGGAGGCCTTCTGAATCAACGCCACCTGGAACTCATTGATACGGTCCAGCACCGCCAGGATGCGCTTGCGGTCGTACAGGCGGCGTACCGTTGCCCCTTGGTCTATCCGGCTGCGGCCGGTGTGCATCTGCCCGGCCGAGTCTTCGCCGATCCGGGAGAAAAGGTACGATTCAACCTGAAGCAGGAAGCTGCCTTTCTTTACATCAAACGGGAAGTCGGCGGGAACCATGTCCCGAATCAACCGCAGCTCCGCGAGGATGGCTTGCCCGACCGACACAGAAAGAATCTGCTGTTCAACCAGCATCACGGTGTGCGCCAGGTCCACTTCGACAAACTCGTGAAACTGACGTTTCTCGGTCTCAAGTGCCGGAATATCATGGTACTTGACCATGCGTTCAGCGGGAGGAGCACTCAGGCGAGCGTCGGTTAACAGTGTTTCGTTGGCATGTAAATTCGACATTTAAATCACCGCTCAATAAGTTCTACATTCGTCAAATCGATGGTCCCTTCATAATCGACATCCAGGCCATTCAACGCTTTACGCACACCAATTATTTGCTCCTGGTCAAACAGCGGCAGATTGTCCGGGTCTTGTTCCCATAGAATCTGCTGAATCTGGCCGTAATAGGACATGCGTGTTTTTTCATCCAGTTCACGCGAGGCCAACTGAAGTAATTTGTCTACCTGAGGGTTGCTGTAACCCGTGAGATTCTGCGGGTCGCCGCTGGACAACTTTCGACGCAAACGAATATCCGCGTCAGATATGCCCGTTCCCAGTAACCACATGTTTGCGTCATTGCTACCTTTGCCCGTGCCCTTGCCCGGCTCGGGGCGATACAAGTTCTTTTGATACGTTGCCCATTCCCATACCTTAAACTCGGTCTTCAGCCCCACGGCGTTAAGATAGCCTTGGACAACTTCCGCGACCTGGCGATCTTTGGTATAGCGTCCCGCCGGGGTCCATATAACTACGGTGCCTGGATAACCGCCTGGATATACCTCGTTAATTATTTTTCTTGCCGCATCAGGGTCGTACTTCACCGGAGGGAATTCACGTCGGGCTTGCGTACCCTCCGGAAATGGGCCAGTGGGTGCTTTTCCATATCCCAACAACACTTTGTCGACCAATGCCTGGCGATCAATCGCCATACTCACCGCCCTCCGTATGCGCGGGTCATCAAAGGGCGGTTTGGTCAAGTTCATTTCAAAGAACACCTGGAATGTGCTGGGTACCCGCAGCAAGGTGGATTTATTCAGTTCCTTTAATTCAATAGCCGCCTCGGGCGATAAATTTGCCGCGATATCCGCATTGTTCGTTCGCAGCTCTATGACTCGGGAAGAATCTTCCCTGACCGGACGGAACACGATGGTTTCCGGTTTTGCCGTTGTTCCATAAAAAGCGTTGTTCTTATGAATAACGGCCTGGTCGTTGGGTATCCAACTATCAAATACGTAGGGCCCGGTACCGACGGGATGGTGCCCATAAGCCCGTCCATATTTAACGACAGCGGCCGGACTGCTGATTGACGAAGATTCTTTTGCCAGTAACTCCAACATTGTGGGTGACGGATTTTTTGTGGTGATGCGTAACTCATTCGGCGCTAGCGCATCCACCGAAGCTATATCCGCATAGTAGGACCGGTGCGGAGAACCGAGCTTGGGGTTCATGATTCGGTCCAGGTTAAACTTCACCGCTGCAGCATCAAACGCCGTGCCGTCATGAAAGGTAATTCCCGGTTTCAGGATAAAAATCCATTGCCGTCCATCCTCGGACCTTGACCATGACTGCGCCAAATCAGCTACAAACGTGTTATGCCCGTGACCGTCCCATGCGACCAACCGATTAAACAGGTGATTAATCACGTTATAGGAAGGCACACTGCGCGAAATCGCTGGGTCCAGGGTATCGATATCAGCGCCTTGAACGAATGTCAGCTTCTTCAGGTCTTTGGCGTTGGCAACAAACGATAGGCCCGCCGACAGTCCAAGGATGCCGACAACAGCGAAACTCCGTATCAATACTTCCAGGCAATTCAGACGCCGCATAATCTTTCTCGCTTGATAATTCTGGTGGACACACAGGGCGTGTTTAACCGCGCCGAACTCATTTATGCGTTACGTGATTTCGGGTCGATATAGTCTCGCAACGCATCCCCCACAATGTTGAAACTCAATATGGTCAAAACCAGTGCAAATCCGGGCGCAATCAATACGTAGGGATGGGTGGTCAATAACGGCCGCGACTCGGCAATCATCGAGCCCCACTCCGGGGTGGGCGGCGGCGGGCCAAGCCCCAGAAAGCTGAGCCCGGAACCAATGAGGATTGCTTCAGCCAGCGAGACGGTGGCCTGGATAATGACCAGCGAACCGATATTCGGCAGGATATGTATCAGCAGCAGCCGCAGATCGCTGACGCCAATCGACTTGGAGGCCAATACAAACTCGCGGTTTCTCAATGCCATGACCGGCCCGGCAAAGAAACGCACGTAAATCGGGATCGTTGAAATGGCGATGGCCAGTGTCAGGCTTACTATGCTGTTGCCCGCCACCGTGATGACCAGAATGGCAACCAGTGTCCGGGGAAATGCAATCATCGAGTCCATGACCCGCATCACCACCCCGGCGATGGCGCCGTTGTAATAGCCACACGCCGCACCTAAAGCGATGCCAATGACCATCGCAATGCTGACACTTGAAACTGCGACGGTGAGCGTAATTCGTGCCCCCCACACGACTCGACCCAACAAGTCACGGCCCAATTGGTCCGTGCCGAGCCAGGAACTTGCACCGGGCTCGACAAGGGACGTTGATAAGTTGATCTTGGTGACCGAATCCCAATCAAACAACAAAGGGGCAGCTATCGCCGCAGCAACCATCACCAGGATCACGATCAATGAAGCAAACGCGAACCAGCGCTTATTGGAAATAAGGAAACTGACAAAGCCCAACCGATATTTTTTCGGAAGTTTCATATCGGCCTCAGTTGTAAGTGACGCGAGGGTCGAGGACGCCATAAACCAAATCCACCATTAAGTTGATAATTACCACCACCGCGGCAAACACAAGAACTGTGCCTTGGACGACATAAATATCCCGAGCCATGATTGCATCAATCAAGAGCCGCCCCATTCCCGGCCAGGCAAATACTGTCTCGACAATAACCGCGCCACCCAGTAACCGGCCGAAGTCCATACCGAATACTGTCACCAATGGAATGGCCGCATTGGAAAGTGCATGCTTGAGTACTACCTTGTAACTCGGTACACCTTTCGCATAGGCAGTACGAATATAATCTTCCCTCAGCACATCCATCATGGTGGATCGGGCCAGCCGTGAAAAAGTTGCAACATACGGCAAACCAAGTGTCAAGGCCGGTAATATCAGGTGTTGCAGCCCGCCTCTGCCGGTCGGCGGCAACCATCCGAGGTTGGCTGAAAAGATCAGCATCAATATCAGTCCCAGAAAGAAGCCAGGCATTGATATGCCCAGAACTGCAACGGTGGTCAGCGAACTATCAAGGAAGCCTCTGGGCTTCAAAGCGGCCGCAATACCGAGGGGAACGCCAATGATGACGGCAAGCAACATTCCGGCAGCGGTCAGTTCAATCGTGGCGGGAAGAGTTCTGGCTATACCTTCGAGCACGGGCGTGAATGTCTGGAATGACTCGCCAAAATCACCCACGACAACTTTCCTGACATAAATAAGGTATTGATTGATTAGCGGCTTATCCAATCCGTAGTTTTGCCTTATTTGCGCAACATCTTCCGCTGTTGCATCCGGACCTGCTGCCAGCTGCGCAGGATCTCCCGGAATAAAGTGCATGACCAGGAAGACCACAATGGAGACTCCCAGCAGCATCGGAAGCAGAAGTAACAACCTGCGGACGGTATAATTCAGCACGCGCTATCCTCTTTTTTATTTTTACTTAAGCGGCACCCGATATTAATAACGGGAACGGCTTTTCTTTGGTAAAACCACGCAACTAAATCATCGCGCCGTTACATGCTTATAGCAAACCGGTAACAGGTTGGACGCACATAACAAAATGTTATACGCTCGCAAAAATGCGCCCTCCAACATTCGATCGAGAGCCACAATGAAACTCAATCCTCGCCAATTGGAAGCTTTCAGGGCGGTCATGCTCACCGGAAGCATGACTATCGCCGCCGAGGCACTTCAGGTCAGTCAACCGGCCATCAGCCGGCTCATCCGCGACCTCGAAATGGTCCTTTCCCTTCGACTGTTTCGCCGTGAAGGCAATCGCCTCATTCCCGGGGCGGAAGCACAGGTGTTGTACGCGGAGGTGGACAAGTTTTATCAAGGCATAGAACGCATCGAGCGGGTTGCAGAGGACCTTGTGACGCTGCGCACCGGCACATTGAGGATCAGTTCAATGAGCACGCTGGGGCTCAGTGTGGTGGCTGAGGGGGTATGCCGATTCGCGCGAAAGCACCCCGAGGTCAGAACCTCGTTGGATGTGCGCAACTCGGTGGGCATCCTGGAACTGACGTCTGCCAACCAGATCGATATTGGTTTTGTGCAGATTCCTTCAGGGGAATATCCCGGGATCCAGGTGATCAACCTGCCACCCATCAGCGCGGTGTGCGTGATGCCGGCCAACGATATGTTGGCCACCAAAGACGTGGTGACCCTGGAGGATTTGCACGGGCGACGCCTGATTACCTTGAACGCCAACAATCCTTTGCAGCGACGCATCACATCAGCCATGGAGGCTCGGGGTGTTGCAGGCGTCTCCAGCGTTGAAACCACCGCCGCGCACTCCGCCTGCGGAATGGTGTCCGGGGGGCTCGGCATCACCGTGTGTGATCCATTCACCGCCTCCTACTCGAAATACCCGGGCCTTACGTTCAGACCGCTGGACCAGGACATACCCTTCGAGGTTTCGATGGTATTTCCGGGTCACCAGCAGCGCTCCAAGCTCGCCTCGGATTTCATGCAGGTCATGGAAGGTATCTTCAGGTCGGAGTTTATTTCCATGATTCCCCGTGAAGCGTACTAATCGCGAGTCACTTCAGTTCGGTTGAGTAATTCAGCGGCACCCATTGCCACGCGGCGCCCTGACCACGCAAATGCCCCAGGCCGGGAAACGAGAGGTGCGCCGCGCCGACCAGCGCGCCCTCTTTCGCAGCCAGGCTGAACACGGTCTCGCGGGCAGTGGTGGCGGCTTTCTTGTCCGTATCAAACTCGATAGTCACCGACGGGTCGGCAAACTGCACGGCACCGGCGTGGATCAGATCACCGGCGACAATCATCTTCTGGCCTTTGCTCTCAACCAGGTAGCTGGTGTGCCCCAGGGTATGGCCATAGCTGGACAGCGCCTTGAACCCCGGCAGGATCTCCCCGCTGCCCTGGAAAGGCTGGAACTTTCCAAGCGCGATATACGGGTTCAAGGAAGCCATTGCACCCTTCGCGAACTCGGGTACGAAGCTGTTGGCGTCGGCCGAGGCAGGCTCCAGCCTCGCCGGCGAGAGCCAGTAATCGGCGTCACGCTTGTCGGCGTGTACCGTGGCGTTCGGAAACACCATCACCCCTTCGGCAACCAGCCCACCCACGTGGTCCGGGTGCATGTGCGTGAGAAGGATGTCATCGACCTGCTCCGGCTTGTAGCCGGCTGCCTGCAGGTTGGCCGCGAGCTTGCCCAGGGTCGGCCCGAAGAGCGCACCAGCGCCGGTATCGATCAGGATGAGCCGAGTGCCGGTATTGACGAGATACGCGTTCGTCGAGGTCTCGGTGGGCACCCCGAGGAACGCCTTGCGCAGTGCGGTAGTGGTCTTGGCAGCCGGCTCATTCAGCAATTTGTCGAACGGTGCATCGATGGTGCCGTCACTCAGCGCGGTGACCTCGAAATCTCCAAGCATCGTGCGATAGTAACCAGGGGCCTGGGTTTTGACTTGGGGCGCGGCGGCAACTGCCACCGCCGGTGCCGCGATGGCTCCCAGTGCCAGGGCAGCAGCAAGGGCCGTGTAATTCAACACGCGGGTAAATGTCAGCTTGGTCATGGTGCAGCTCTCCAGTTGGAATCGGCGGCATCCTATTCAAGCGTTTTTTATAGTTGAAATCGAAACTCCGCATGCCAGGTATGTGTGGCGTAGATACCTGCCAGGGCCTGATGTCGTCAGGAAAGCACGCAGAGCTTGAGTTGTTCGCGCAACCAGAGATGTGCCAGGTCCTTGTCGAACCGTGGATGCCAGGCAGAGAACAAACTGAAGTCGCGCACCTCGAGGGGCAGAGCAAGGGCCGCCAGCGAGCGCTCATAACGGCTCAGGAAACGGGACGGAAGCACACTTACACAGTCGCTGTTCTGCAGCAGCAATGGAACGATGCTGTAGTAAGGCACCGACACCGCGACACGGCGCGCACGCCCCTTCTGCGCGAGCACATCATCAATAAAACCGTGAAAGCTGTTCACGGCACCCGACACCACCACATGCTCCAGGCCCAGGTATTCCTCCAGCGTTGGTGGCGCGGATCCGCGAGGGTGATCGGCGCGCTGGGCCATCTTGAATTCTTCCTGCAGCAGCAACTCGTGCGACAGGTTCCCGATACGGCTGTGTGATACCAGCGCGACGTCAATCTCGCCGCTTTCCAACTGATCGCCAAGCAACACCTGGTCGATCGCACGTATCGAAACCCGGATGCCCCCAGGACTCGCAGCCTGCACAAGCTGCACCAGCCGGGGCGCGACGATCGCAGCGGCGTTATCGTTCGCGCCAATCACAAAGGTCCGGTCCGACTTGGCAGGATCAAAGCATGGAAGGTCACCGACCACCGTCCCCAGTACCTGCAACGCCTGGCGCAACGGCTGACGCAAATGTTCGGCACGTGCTGTCAGCACCATGCCTTTTCCGGACTGAGCAGGCATCAATAAAGGGTCGCCGAACAGGTCACGCAACCGCGACAACTGCGCGGATAACGCCGACTGCGTCAGGTTGAGCTTCGCCGCCGCCCGCGTGACGTTCCTCTCCTCAAGCAAGACGCTGAGGGAAGTCAGGAGCGCGAGGTTGTGTCCAGTCAGGTTCATCGGGTTGATCCACTGCCATCTCTCAAGGTGACGTTAATGTAATCAGATACTGCCCCGACGTCACAGGCCTCCCTTGGCCATCCACCAACGCATATTGCTGCTGGTAATAGCGGTCTCCCCGGCCACTGTCGGCGACCAGCTTCACGTTCACGGCGCTGTGGTCGAGGGCCGTGACCGAGCCCACCGGTTGCACACTGCGCACGCTGATGGCGCTGCCGCGTGCGGACGTAGGGCAATTGTTGAGTTTCATCCCGTTGGCCACGGCGAGCGGTGTGCAAGACGCTTCGACGATGCTGCCGTGAAACGAGATGACTCCCTGCCCCACCGGGCTCGCGGCCATGCAGGCACCGGACAGGCTGAACAACAGGCCAACATGGATTGCAGACATTCTCTTGATGCGCATGCCGATACTCCCGGGGGTGATAAAGCCTATGCCCCGGGATATCGGCCGAGCAGCAGGTTATTTTAAGATTTGTCTGATGTTAGAAGCGGTTTTTCCAAAGACTTTGGAAATATCAGTGCCCGCCAACCACAGGTTTACCGTGGGCCCGGTGCCCCGGCTTGAAGCCATGGAGTCGCGCGCACCACACAATCGCGAAGCCCACCGCCAGCAACACCAACATTGCCCATGGGAAAGACGCCACGCCCCAGGTATCCAGCAACACGCCACCCACCACACCACTCCCGGCAATCGCGCTGTTCCATGCCACCACGTTCAGCGACAACGCCACGTCCGCACCATCCCCGGCTGCGTCCGCCAACGCGGTTTGCAACAGCGTTGCAGCGCCACCAAAACTCAAGCCCCAGACCGCCACGCCAAGGTAAATAACGCCCGGCACTTGCGCGAGAAAACCGAACGCCAAACACGTCGCCGCAAAGCCCGCCAGGCTGACCAGCACCGTCTTGCGCAACGCCACATCCACCAACCGGGCAGTCACCCAAATCCCGAGCAGCGCCGCTATACCAAACACCAACAACACCAGATCCACACGGTCCACCAAGCCCGCCGGAGCCACGAACGGCGCGATGTAGGTATAGAGAATGTTATGGGCGAGCATCCATGAGATCACCACCGCCAGCACTGGCCGCACACCCGGCATGGTCAGCACCTTGCGCAACGGCATGCGCTGATGGGCCGACTGGCCGGGGTAATCCGGCACTTTCACCAGTACCCAGACAATCAACACCAGGGTCAGTGCCGACATGATCCCGAACGTGGTGCGCCAGCCCACCAGCCCACCCAGCCAGGTGCCCAGCGGTACGCCAAGTGACAGGGCAATCGGCGTTCCTACCATGGCCAGCGCCAACGCCTTGCCCTGCTGATGTGGCTCAACCATGCGCCGCGCATAGCCGGCCAACAAACTCCAGGCCAGCCCCGCTGCCATCCCCGCAAGGAATCGCGCCAGCAGCGTCAGCCCGTAGTGGGACGACAGCGCGGTGATCGAATTGAACAGCAGAAAACCGACGATGGTCAGCAGCAGCACATTGCGTCTACGCCAGCCGCGAGTCGCGATGGTCAGCGGGATCACCGCCAGCACCGAGCCCAGCGCATACGCGGTGACCATCTGCCCGGCCATGGACGCTGAAACTCCCAGCCCATCGCTGATCAGCGGCAACAGGCCCGCCGGCAGGGTTTCGGTGACGATGCAGATGAAACCGGTCATGGCCAGGGCGAGCAAGGCGCCGACGGGCAAGCGGTCGGGAACGGCGTCTGCCGATAAGGTGGTTGAGGGGGTCACAGGGAAACTCCTTGAGCGAGAGGACTTAAATACCGATCGATATAAATGTTGGGCGCCCCACGCAGCGTTGTCAACGACTTATGTATCGACTAGTATTTATCTCATCACCCGAGAGGATTTCCACATGGCACAGATGGGCCGCCCCCGCACCTTCGACCGCGACCAGGCCGTGGAACAGGCCATGCACCTGTTCTGGCAGCACGGTTACGACGCGACGTCCCTGAGCCAGTTGAAAGCCGGATTGGGCGGCGGCATCTCCGCGCCGAGTTTCTACGCGGCGTTCGGCTCCAAGGACGCGCTGTTCCAGGAGTGCGTGCAGCGTTATCTGGCGACGTTCGCCCAGGTCACCGAATGCCTGTGGGATGACAGCCTGCCACCGCGCCAGGCCATCGAGACGGCGTTGCGCCAATCGGCACGCATGCAGTGTGAAGAGGGGCATCCCAAAGGCTGCATGGTAGCCCTGGGCGTGATGAGCGCGCCCTCCCCCGAGAACGCACAAGTCACCCATGGGCTGACCCATTCGCGAGAGCGCACACGGGCGGGCATCGTGCATTGTGTCGAGCGCGGCATCCGGGCGGGCCAGTTACCCTCCGAGACCAACGCCCGTGCCATGGCCACGGTCTACGACAGTTTCCTGCAGGGTGTGTCGATCCTCGCCCGGGATGGCGTCGACGCTGATGCCATCGATACTGCCATCGGCCAACTGATGCTGACCTGGGACTTATCCGCCGCTACAGCGCCGCCCATTCGGCGCGATGCTCCAGCAGAAAATCCACAAATGCCCGCACCCGATGGGGCACATAGCGGCCATGGGGATACAGCAAGGTAAACGGCCGTGAGCGCCCGCCGTAAGGCTGCAAGACCTCCACCAGGCTGCCGTTGGCCAATTCCTCCTCGACGATGAACTTGTAGGTCTGGAATAACCCCGCGCCGTGCTTGGCCAGGGTTACGCCACCCAGCACGTCGTCAGAGCAGCTGTAGCCTGCTTCCCCGGCAAACTCCCGCTCCTTGCCGTCCACCTGGAACAGCCAGGAAATGCGCCGCCCGTTGCTCGGCAATTCGTACTGGATGCACTCGTGGTTCGGCAAATCCTCCAGGGCCTGGGGCGTGCCGGCACGCTTCAGGTACGCCGGCGTCGCGACCACCACCAGCCTGGCGTCTTCCAGCAACCGCGCAATCAGCGTCGAGTCCGGCTGGGCCCGCACGCGAATGGCCAGGTCATAGCCTTCGGCGACGAAATCGATGTTGCGGTTGCTGATGTGGATATCCACGCTGACTTGCGGGTACAGCGCACGGAATTTCGGCAGCAGCGGCAGGATCCGGTGATGGCCGTAGGTGGTCGGGATGCTGATGCGCAACAGCCCGGACGGCACCGATTGCGCGCCCATCATTTCCTGCTGGGCTTCCACCAGTTGCGTCAGCGCCTGGCGGCATTGCTCGAAAAATGTCCGGCCGCCATCGGTCAGGCGGATGCTGCGGGTGGTGCGCACAAACAGCCGGGAGCCCAGGCGCTCTTCCAACCGCGAGATGCTGCGGCTCACCGCCGCCGGGGTCACGCCTGCCACCTGGGCGGCGGCGGTAAAGCTGCTGGCCTCGGCGGCCAGGCAGAACAGCTCGATGCTGCCCAGCTGCAAATCTTCGAAATGGCGTTTCATGATGGATTACACCGGGTAGGTCTTTAAGGACTCGCTCACTGCTTCGAAAAACTAAAACAACAACCGCGAAAAATCACAACACTGCACCGCCAACTGCGCCACATTCTGGTTCAAGCCAAACTGCCGATCCCCGCGATGCAACGCCACATACCCAACCCTCGGTAGCGCCGGTTCCGTCACCAGCGCGCGCAGCTCCCCGCGCTCGATCAAATGCGACAAACACCCCTTGGGCAAATAACTCACCCCCACCCCCGACAGCGCCAGCCCGACCTGCACCAACAGGTTATGACTGGTCAACTTGCGCGGCATCTGCACAGCATGCGCTGCCAACCAGCGCTCATAAATCAGCCCCGTCCCCGAGTGCGAACCCTGGGTCAACACCGTATACCCGGCCAATGCCTCAAGCCCCACCGGATCAGCCTCGCTGACCAACCCCGGTGCGCACATCCAGGCGTTTTCCACACTGCCCAGCGGCGTACTCAGGAAGCGCGAATCACTGTAGGCATCAGGCACGATCACCAGGTCCAGCTCATCACTCTCCAGCTTGCGAAACAGCTCACTGCTCAACTCCACCGACGGTTCGATCTGCACCTTGGGATAGGCCTCGCGCAACGCCTCCACCAGCGCCGGCAACCAGGTGAAAGCCGTCAATTCCGTCACCCCCAGGCGAAACCTGCGCACCAGCACTTCACGGGTGCTGACCCGCTCCAGCATGTAGTCGCGACGCTCCAGCAGGTCCTTGGCGTAGTCGAGCAACTCGGCGCCCTTTTCCGTCAACCGCGCATTGCGTTTGCTGCGGTCGAAAATCTCCACATCGAAGGTTTCTTCCAACTCCTGGATGCGCTTGGAAATCGCCGACTGCGACATGTTCAGCTTGTTCGCCGCCGCCTCGAAACTGCCCAGCTCGGCAATCCAGTACAACGCGTCGATTTGCTTGAACGTGATCATCGGCTATCTCCCATGAGAAAAAGCGATCCTATCAGATAATAAAATATCGCTAAAACTGTATGTTCATCACTCCTAAGATCTAGCCACAGACCCATAAGATCAATCGGAGTTACAGCCATGTCCTTGCCCGGTTCCCGCATCCTCCCCAACCCGCCGCTGGCTTCTGCCGAAGTGCTCGAAGCCTTCACTCACGTGGTCACCCCGCACATCAGCGACAACCTCGGCCGGCACATCGGCGCCCGTGGGCTGAACCGCTACAACCGCACCGGCAAGCTGGTGGGCACCGCGCTCACGGTGAAAACCCGCCCCGGCGACAACCTGCTGATCTACAAGGCCTTGAGCATGCTGGAGCCGGGCCACGTGCTGGTGGTGGACGCCCAGGGCGACACCAACAACGCGGTGATCGGCGAACTGGTCAAGCTCTACGCCCAGCAACGCGGCTGCGTGGGGTTTGTGATTGACGGGGCGATTCGCGATGTCGCGAGCTTCGAGGACACCCCTTGCTACGCCCGCAGCGTGGTGCATTGCGGCCCCTACAAGACCGGCCCGGGCGAGGTGAATGTGCCGGTGTCCATCGGCGGCATGCTGATCAACCCGGGGGATGTGCTGGTGGGTGACGAAGACGGCCTGGTCGCCTTCTCCCAGGCCGACGCCGCCGAAGTGCTGCGCAAGGCCGCGCAACACGCGGCCCATGAAGAGCAAGTCAAAGCCGAAATTGCCAGCGGTGCGGTGCGCCAGAGCTGGATCGACAAGGTGTTGCAACAGGCCGGCCTGGCAGGCTGAGGGGAGTCATCATGAGCACTGCCTTTCTGTCCGACCGGGTGCTGGGCATCGCGCCCTCCCCGAGCATCGCCGCCAATGCACTGGTCAGCGAACTGCGCGCCCAGGGCCGGGACATCGTCAACTTCACCGTGGGCGAGCCGGACTTCGATACACCCGCGCATATCCTCGAAGCAGCCAGCGCCGCGATGCACGGTGGCGACACCCACTACACCGCCACCAGCGGCACCCTCGCCCTGCGCCAGGCGATCTGCCTCAAGCTCAAGCGCGATAACCAGCTGGACTATGGGCTGGACGAAGTGATTGCCGGGTGCGGTGGCAAGCACATCATTTATCACGCCCTGGCGGCGACCCTGAATCGCGGCGACGAAGTCATCGTGCACACGCCGTATTGGGTGTCGTACCCGGACATCGCACGGCTGAATGACGCGACGCCGGTGATCATTCCCGGCGACGAGTCACTGGGGTTCAAGCTGTCGCCTCAGGCCCTGGAACAAGCGATCACCCCGCGCAGCAAATGGGTGATCCTCAACAGCCCGAACAACCCCAGCGGCGCGGTGTACAACGAGGCCGAACTGCTGGCCCTGGCCGCGGTGCTGCGGCGCCATCCCCATGTGCTGATCATGGCGGATGAGATCTACGAGCATTTCGTCTACGACGATGCCCGCCACGTTTCCCTGACCCGACTCGCACCGGACCTGAAGCCGCGCACGCTGATCGTCAACGGCGCCTCCAAGGGCTACGCCATGACCGGCTGGCGCCTGGGTTTCGGTGCCGGCCCGGCCTGGCTGATCGCGGCCATTGCCAAGCTGCTCTCGCAAACCACCACCTGCCCCAGCTCTCTCAGCCAGGCTGCCGCAGTTGCCGCCTTCGCTGGCGATCAGGCGCCCATCGCCGGGATGCGCGAGGTGTACCAGCAACGTCGCAAACGCATGTTGGGCCTGCTTGAAGACATTCCCGGCGTGAGCTTCACGCCACCGGATGGCGCGTTCTACGTGTTCGCCAACGTCGCCGGGCTGATGGGCAAGACCACCGCCCACGGCGAGCGGATCGACAGTGACACCCAGCTGGCCGAACACCTGCTGCGGGAACACGGCCTGGCCACCGTAAGCGGCGCGGCGTACGGCATGTCACCGTATATCCGCCTGTCTTTCGCCAGCTCGCTTGACGTGATTGAAGAAGGTTGCCGTCGCCTGAATGAAGCGTGCCATCGATTGCGCTGACGGTTCCCGCCCCACCCGGCGGCCAGGGATGGCCGCTCATTGACTGCCTAGAACAACACTCATAATCATTGATATAAATGAGGCATTCCCATGCACAAGCCCCGCATCGCGCTGGTCTGGCAAATCCTGATCGGCTTGCTCGCCGGCATCGCCATCGGCGCCCTGCTGCACCGTTTTCCCGAATCCCGGCCGTGGCTGGTGGACAACCTGCTGCAACCGGCGGGCGATATCTTTATCAAGCTGATGAAGATGATCGTCGTGCCCATCGTGTTTGCCTGCATGGTGGTGGGCATTGCCGGGCACGGTGACGGTAAATCCCTGGGACGCATCGGGGCCAAGTCCCTGGGCTATTTCTTCTGCATCACCACCCTGGCGATCATCGTCGGGCTGGTGATGGGCAACCTGCTCAAGCCGGGTGCCGGTACCGAACTGGCCAGCCTGCAAGCGAGTGCCGTGACCTTGCCCACCAGCAGCGCCGGCGGCGGCCACAGCCTGGGGCAGATCATTGTCGGGATCATTCCGGACAACGTCATCAACGCCATGGCCCAGGGCAGCCTGCTGTCGGTGCTGTTCTTCGCGGTGATGTTTGGCCTCGGGGTTTCGCGCTTGCCGGCCGAGCGCAAGGACCCGGTGATTGCCCTGCTGCGCGGGGTGTCGGAGGCGATGTTCAAGGTCACGTCGATGATCATGGCCTATTCGCCCATCGGCGTGTTCGGGATGATCGCGGTGACCGTGGCCAACTTCGGTTTCAGCTCGCTGTTGCCGTTGGCCAAGCTGATCCTGGTCAGCTACGTGTCGATTGCATTCTTCGTGCTGGTGGTGCTCAACCTGGTGGCGCGGCTGTGGGGGATCAACCTGTTTGCGTTGATGCGGCATATCAAGGATGAACTGATCCTGGCGTTCTCCACCGCCAGCTCGGCGGCGGTGATGCCGCAACTGATGAAGAAACTCGAAACCTACGGCGTGCCGCCTTCACTGGTGAGCTTTGTGGTGCCGGTGGGGTATTCGTTCAACCTGGACGGTGCGTCGCTGTTCCTGGGGATCGGCACGCTGTTTGTGGCGCAGCTGTATGGCATCGACCTGAGCCTGGGCGACCAGGCCCTGCTGGTGGTGACCATGGTGCTGACATCCAAGGGCGCGGCCGGGGTGCCGGGGTTCATGTTCGTGATTCTGTCGGCGACCCTGGCGAGTGCGGGCTTGCCGTTGGAGGGCATCGCCTTCATCGCCGGGGTGTATCGCCTGATGGAAATGCCGACCACCGCGTTGAACGTGCTGGGCAATGCCCTGGCACCGCTGGTTATTGCCAAGTGGGAACGCCGTGAAGGCACCGCTGAAACCTGTGGCGAGGGAGCTTGCTCCCGCTGGGCCGCGAAGCGGCCCCAATAAGCAGCCCGCATTCTTTCAGGTAGAAAGTGGGTGCAGGTTTTGGGGCTGCTGCGCAGCCCAGCGGGAGCAAGCTCCCTCGCCACAAGGGTGGGTGTGGTGGGTCAGTCTAGGTCCGACGCCTCATGCCGCTCGCGCAGTTGCTCTGACGGCTCGCCCGACACGCGGTTGACCCGGCGCCCACGCTGCACCGCCGGCCGCGCTTCGATGGCATTGGCCCAGCGCACGACGTGCTTGTAATCCTGCACCGAGAGAAACTCCCCCGCCTCATACAAGCGGCCTTTCACCAGGCCGCCGTACCACGGCCAGATCGCCATGTCGGCGATGGTGTACTCATCCCCGGCGATGTATTCGTGCTCGGCCAATTGCTTGTCCAGTACGTCCAGTTGGCGCTTGGTTTCCATGGCGAAGCGGTCGATGGCGTACTCGATCTTGGTCGGCGCGTAAGCATAGAAATGCCCGAAACCACCGCCGAGGTACGGCGCGCTGCCCATCTGCCAGAACAACCACGACAGGCATTCGGCACGGGCCGCCGGTTCGGTGGGCAGGAACGCGCCGAACTTCTCGGCCAGGTACTGCAGGATCGCACCCGACTCGAACACCCGAATCGGCTTGGGCCCGCTGCGGTCCAGCAGCGCGGGAATCTTCGAGTTCGGGTTCACGCCGACGAAGCCGCTGCCGAACTGGTCGCCGTCACCGATCTTGATCAACCACGCATCGTATTCGGCACCCTTGTGACCCAGGGCCAGCAGCTCTTCCAGCAGGATCGTGACCTTCTGGCCATTGGGCGTTGCCAACGAATACAGCTGCAACGGATGACGGCCTACCGGCAATTCCTTGTCGTGGGTCGCGCCGGCAATGGGCCGGTTGATGCTGGCGAAGGTGCCGCCGTTTTGGGTCTTCCAGGTCCAGACTTTTGGCGGTACGTAATCAGTCATGCCACTACTCCTTGGATTCAATGTTCACAACAACTAACGGCAGGAGCGAGCTTGCTCGCGAAAAACTCGAGGGCGCCGTGTTCTTTCAGGATGCCCGCGGTGTGGTCGACGACCTTCGCGAGCACGCTCGCTCCTACAGGTTCTTTTGGGCCAGTTGGGCCATATTCCAACCGCCACCCAGTGCCTTGATCAGCCCTACGTTGGCGCTTAACTGTTGAGTCTGCAGATCCAGCACCGTGCGCTGTGCCTGCAACGACGCTACCTGCGCCGTCACCACGTCCAGGTACGCCGCGCCACCCTGGCGATAGCGGGCCAGGGACAAGTCCTCGGCGTACTGCGCGGCTGCCGCCGCATCGCGCTGGTCAACCAGGGCGGTGTCGAGCCCGGAGATGATGGAGAGGTTGTTCTCCACCTGCTCGAACGCGGTCAACACTACACCACGATACTTGGCTGCGGCTTCATCGGTTGCCGCCTTGGCACTGTCCACTCCGGCCTGGCGCGCGCCGCCGTCAAAAATCGTCCCCACCAGCGACGGGCCAATCGCCCAGAAAATGTTGGGCGCGCTCAACAAGTGCGCGAACTCATCACTCTGGAAACCACCTTGGGCACTCAGGGTAAGGGCCGGGAACCAGGCGGCTTTCGCCACCCCTATGCGTGCATTGGCCGAGGCAATCCGGCGCTCGGCAGCGGCGATGTCCGGCCGACGCTGCAACAGCGTAGACGGTACACCGGTGGGCACGCCGGGCAAGGCGATATCCGCGACGCTTGGGGCAATCGCGTAGGTCGATGCGGACTCACCCAGCATCGCCGCTATCGAGTGTTCAAGCACTGCACGCTGCACCAAATTCTGGCTCAGCTGCGACTTGACCGTCGACAGTTGGGTACGCGCCCGCGCCACGTCCAGCCCGGAGACGATACCGCCGCCGTGCAAGCCTTCGGTCAGGCTCAGGGCCTTGGCATAGGCATCGCTGGTTTCCTGCAGCAACTGGTCTTGCCGGTCAATGCCACGCAGGCGGATGTAGCTGTCGGCCAATTGCGCCTGCAAGCTCAGACGCACTGAGGCCAGGTCGGCCTTGGCGGCCTGGGCGTCGCTGGTGCCGGCGGCAACGGTGTCGCGCACACGGCCCCAGAGGTCGACTTCATAGTCCAGCTCTACCCCCACTGTCCCGGAATCGTAAACATTCGGCGGGCTGGCCGAGCGCAGTGGCCGGGTGTCCGACTGGCGAATGCGCTGGGCATTGCTGGAACCGATCAGCTTTGGAAACAGCCCGGATTGCGCCTGGGCCAAAAACGCCTGGGCCTGGGAATAGTGAGCCAGTGCCGCGCTCAAGTCCGGGTTGCTTTGCAGCAACTGCTGCTCCATCGCATCCAGTTGCGGGTCCTTGTAGATGTGCCACCAACCGTCGCGACTCGCCTGGTCGTTCGGCGTGCCGACGGTCCACGGTCCCTGGGTATGGAACTGCGCGGCGATGGGTACCTCCGGCACGTCCAGCGGCGGCGCAAGATGGCAGGCGCCCAGGCCCAGGGTCGCGACCAATACCAGGCAAGTGCGCTTAGCCATGGGGTTTGGCCTCCACGGGATTGGCGGCCAGTTGCACCGAATCGTCGTCGGCCAGGCCGTCGGGCGGGGTGTCGATCACGCGGTCGGTGGCGACCAGGCCGCTGCCGATTTCCACGCTGTCACCGAAGTCCCGGGCGATGGTCACGGTCTTGAAGTGCACATGATTATTCGCGTCGAGGGTGGCCACGCGCATGCCCTTGTCATCGAACACCAGGGCGCTGGCAGGCAGGCGCAGCACGTCGGTCTGCACCGGCAAGGTGAACTGCACGCTGGTGTAGCCGCCCGGCAACAGGCGGCTGCCGGGGTTCTCCACCAACAGTTGCACCAGGGTGCTGCCGGACGCGGCGTTCACCGCATCGGCAGTGGCGATCACCTTGGCGTTGAAGGTTTCACCGCGATACTCCGGCACGCTCAGACGTGCCACGGTGCCCACCTGGATCTGCGGCGCCGACGACTGCGGCACCTGCACATACACCCGCAGGCGGCTGACGTCGGAGACCGCGAACAGCTCTTTGCCAGTGGCACCACCGGCACTGATCAGCGCCCCCACATCGGTGGAGCGTGCAGTGACCACGCCGGCGAACGGCGCAGTCAAGCGCTGGAAGCCCTTGGTGGCAACCAACTGGTCGACGTTGGCCCTGGCCGCGACCACTTTGGCCTGCTTGGCAGTCAGGTCGCCGGTGCGCTCATCCACGTCCTGGCGCGACACCGAGTCCGACGAAAGCATCGCCTGCCAGCGCTTGGCGGTGGTCTGTGCCAGCGACTCGTCGGCCTGGGCCGAAGCCAGCACGGCCTTGGCTTGCAGCAGTTGCTGATCGAGCTCCGGCGTGTCGATTTCGGCCAGCAGTTGCCCGGCCTTCACGTGGTCGCCGATGTCGACGTTCCAGGTCTTGAGGTAGCCATTGACCCGGGCAAAGATCGACGCCCGCGAATACGCCTCAAGACGCCCCGGCAGGTTCAGGATCGGACCCTGGGGCTGCACGCTCGGGGTGATCAGGATCACGCTGGGCAACGCCTGGGCATCGGTCCAGGTTTTCAGGTCATGGGATTCGCTGGCGCGCACGCCGATGCCGAATACCACCACGGCAACCAGGACCACCAGCCCCAGCACCAGCCAGAGCAGACCACGGGATTTACGGCGGGGCGAACCCGGATTGGAAACGGAAGCAGACATGTCAAACCCCTTGAGTGGCGGTGGTCGCAAGCGTGGCGTGCTGACGCCGCCCGTGCACAAGACTGAAAATCAGCGGAACCAGGAACAACGTGGCAATGGTGGCGAAGGCCAGCCCGCCGATGACCGCACGGCCCAGCGGGGCGTTCTGTTCGCCGCCCTCCCCCAGGCTCAGCGCCATCGGCGCCATGCCGATGATCATCGAAATCGCGGTCATCAATACCGGGCGCAGACGGGTAAAGCCGGCTTCAAGCGCCGCCTGCACCGCATCCCCGTGCACCGCGAGGCGTTCGCGGCAAAAGCTCACCACGAGGATGGCGTTGGCGGTGGCCACGCCCATGCACATGATCGCCCCGGTCAGCGCCGGTACCGACAGCGGCGTGTGGGTGATGAACAGCATCCACACGATGCCCGCGAGCGCCGCCGGCAAGGCGGTGATGATCACGAACGGGTCAGCCCACGACTGGAAGTTGACCACGATCAGCAGGTAGATCAGCACCACCGCGCCAAGCAGGCCAAACAGCAAGCCACTGAAGGCCGCGTTCATGGTTTGCACCTGGCCCTGCAACAGCACCTTGGAGCCGGTGGGCACTTCGCTGGCGTGGGCGGCGATGATCTTCTGGATGTCGGCGGCAACGGCACCGAGGTCGCGGCCCTGGATTGCGGTCAACACCTCGACCACCGGCTGGATGTCCGACTGGGTCACCACCGAGTTCGCGTGGCTGCGTTCGATGGACGCCAGGCCGCCGAGGGTCTGGTCTTGCGCCGAACCGGGGCTGCCGCTCAACGGCAGGTTATGCAGGGCGGCCAGGGTGTCGAGGCCGTACTGCGGGGTTTGCATCACAATCGGATAAGACACGCCGTTGGCCGGGTTGAGCCAGAACGTCGGCGCCACCTGGCTGGAACCCGCCAGGTTGACCACCAGGCTGTTGGTCACGTCGCGCTCGTTCAGGCCCACCAGTTGGGCCTGGGTACGGTCCACATCGATCTTGAACGTGGGCAGTTGCCGCGACTGCTGGATACGCGCATCCACCACACCCGGCACCCGCCGGATTTCCCGCAGCAACGTGCTGGCGTAGGTGAAGTTGGCGGGCAGGTTATTGCCGCTGACTTGCACATCCACCGGCGCCGAAGAACCGAAGTTGAGGATCTGCCCGACGATGTCCGAAGCCGGGAACGAGAACACCGCATTCGGGAATTCACGGGGCAGCCGCTCCCGCAGTTCGCGCATGTATTCGGCGGTGGGACGATGGCCCTCTTTCAGGCTGATCTGGATGTCGCTGTCCTGTGAGCCCACGGTGCCGGTGTTGTTGTAGGCCACGTTGATCCCGCTGATGGCCAGGCCGATATTGTCGACGATGGCCGCCAGCTCCCGGGGCTCGATCACGTTATGAATGGTGTTCTCGATCTGCGAGACCAGCCGCGCATTGCTCTCGACCCGCGTGCCGATCGGTGCACGCACATGCAACAGGATCTGCCCGGAGTCGACGTCGGGGAAGAAGTTGCGACCCAGGAATGGCACCAGCGCAAACGACACGGCGACGAACGCCAGCATCGCGATCACCGCGATACGGCGGTGGTGCAAGGCACTCTCCAGTGCCCCGTGGTAAACCCCGCGAAACGCCTCGAACTGGCGCTCGAACCCGCGCTGGAATTTCACCAGCGGGTTGCTCGACGGCGCCACCACTGGCGTACCGTCCGCATGATGTTCGTGAGGCTTGAGCAGGTAATTGGCGAGGGTCGGCACCAGGGTTCGCGAGAGGATGAACGAGGCGATCATCGCGAAGATCACCGCTTCGGCCATCGGCACAAACAGGAAGCGCGCCACGCCTTCCAGGAAAAACATCGGCACAAACACGATGCAGATACACAGCAGCGACACGAACGCCGGTGTGACGATCTGCGCCGCGCCGTCGAGGATCGCCGTCTCCACCGGCTTGCCCTGTTCCAGGTGCCAGTTGATGTTTTCGATGGTCACCGTAGCGTCATCCACCAGGATCCCCACGGCCAATGCCAGGCCGCCGAGGGTCATGATGTTGAGGGTTTCGCCGAGCGCCGACAGCGTGGCAATCGACGACAGGATGGCCAGCGGGATCGACGTGGCGATGATCACCGTGGAGCGCCAACTGCCGAGGAACAACAGGATCATCAGGCTGGTCAACGCGGCCGCTATGATCCCCTCACGGGCGACGCCGCTGATCGCCGAGCGCACAAACAACGACTGGTCGCCGATCAGGTCGATATTCAGGTTGGGCGGCAAGGCGCCTTTGTTGTCGGCCAGTTTGTCCTTGATCCCGGCGATCACCCCGAGGGTCGAGGCCGAACCGGTCTTGAGCACCGGCAGCAGCACGGAGCGGTTGCCGTTGACGTGCACGATGTTGGTCTGCGGCGGGTTGCCGTCACGCACCGTGGCCACGTCACGAATCAACACGGTGGTGCCGTCGGCGGTCTTGATCGGCAGGTTTTCCAGGTCGTGGAAGTCCGTCGGCGAGTTGTTCAGTTGCAGGTTGAACTCGTAGCTGCCGATCTTTTGCGTGCCCACCGGGGTGATCAGGTTCTGCGTGGCCAGGGCAGTGGCCACGTCCTGCGCCGAGAGACCACGGGCCTGCATGCGTGCGGAGTCGAGGTCGATCTGCACCTGGCGGGTCTTGCCGCCGAACGGGTATGGCAGTGCGGCACCGGGCACCGTGGTCAGCATCAGGCGCACGGTGTTGAGGCCCAGGTCACCGAGTTTCTGTTCGCTGAGGCCTTTGCCGGACAACGCCAACTGCACGATCGGCACTGTCGAGGCGCTGTAGTTGAGGATCAGCGGCGGCGTGGTGCCCGGCGGCAGTTGACGCAGGATGGCCTGGGACACCGAAGTCATCTGCGCGTTGGCCGTACTGATGTTGACTCCCGGCTGGAAGAACACCTTGACGATGCCGTAGCCGTTCAGCGATTGCGCCTCGATATGGCGGATGTCGTTGACCGTGGTGGTCAGCACCCGCTCGAACGGCGAGGTGATGCGGCCGGCCATCTGGTCGGGCGGCAAGCCGGTGTACTGCCAGATCACGGCAATCACGGGGATGCGAATTTCGGGGAAGATGTCGGTCGGTGTACGCCAGGCCGCGAGCGGGCCCACAATCAGAATGAAAATAGCCAATACCAGGAAGGTATAGGGGCGCCGCAATGCGATGCGCACGAGGTTGAGCATAGATGTGATCCAGACAGGAAGTTGATGACTGAAGGAGGTACCAAACAGCGCTTCCCTCCTGCCCCGCCCGTCTGTGTTCCGGGCCAACTGCACTGACATCCGGTCAAAATAGAGGCATATGCCACGATATAGCGTTTAGTGGCATACGCAACTAATTTGTTGCAGCATGTGTCAATATTCATCTTGCCGGATTAACGTTCGGTTAACCCTTGATCTGTAGCGAGTGATCAGCCTGTGAAATGCGCACCGCCTGTCCTGAATAGCCCGAGCACCTGCTCCAACGGAGCCGTGCGGCGCGCGTCCCGTCGTATGGCGCAGATCTATGACGAGGCGTTTGCGCCGTTTGGTCTGAAGGCCACCCAGTATTCGCTGATGAACCACATCGCCAATGGCGACGCTCCGAAGATGCGCGACCTGGCGCAGTCGTTGGTGATGGATTTGTCGGCCCTGGGGCATACGCTCAAGCCGCTGGTGCGGGATGGGCTGGTGGTGTTGCGGGTGGATGAGTTGGACCGCCGCAGCAGGCGGGTGCTGTTGACCGACGCGGGGCAGCGTAAATACGAAGAGGCGCGGGTGGTGTCCAGGCAGATGGCGGTGCGGTTTGATGAGGTGTTTGGGGCTGAGGCGGCTTGCGAGTTGCGTAAGGCCATGGACTTTATTGCGTCTGATGAGTTTGCTCGGGCGTTGTTGGGTTAGGGGGTATATCGGTTATTTAGGTAATGGCTGATATTGGTTCCGCTCTTGCCGGCATTACTCCGCGGGCCGCCCAAGATCAAAATCAAGAGCGGGCACAGTCAAATGTGGGAGCGGGCTTGCTCGCGAAGGTCGTCAACGATGACGCTGGCATCCTGATTCAACGCGGCGTTCTCGGTTTTTTCGCGAGCAAGCCCGCTCCCACATAAAGCAGCTCTGCTGTTGACCTGCGGGCCCCGTTAACCATGATGGCCGCTGTAAAGATAGCCTGAACAGGTTCACAGGGTATCCCGACTAACGCGATACGCCAGACCGCCCCTGTGTTTTTCCCAACGTCGTGAAAGACACTTGCCTGAGACTCAGCATGAACGAAACACTCGAAGACATTCTGACCAAAGACCTGGCCGTGATTTTCTGCGGCATAAACCCGGGGCTGAAGGCCGCCACCACCGGGCATCACTTCATGGGCAGGAGCAATCGGTTCTGGCGCACGCTGCACCTGGCCGGGTTTACGCCCCATGAAGTGCAGCCGGAGAACGACCGCACGATCCTGCAATACCAGTGTGGACTGACCACGGTGGTGGAGCGGCCTACGGCCCGGGCGGACCAGTTGTCGGCGGATGAATTCAGGGCGGCGGCGGCTAGTTTTGAACGCAAGATCGCACGCTACGCGCCACGGTATGTGGCGTTTCTGGGAAAGGCCGCCTATAGCGCGTTGAGCGGGCAGAAGCAGATTGCCTGGGGGCTTCAACCGCACACCCTGGGGTGTGCGGCGGTGTGGGTTCTGCCCAATCCCAGCGGCAGGAACCTTGGGTTTACGCTCGACCAATTGGTGCAGGCGTACCAGCAATTAAGGCTGGCAACACTCAGTCCCGATTAGAACTCAACTTCTCCCACAAAAACCTGTAGACCAGCGCACTCATATGCGCAGCCTGCGCATTGTCTGCCGCCCCGCCGTGCCCACCTTCGATATTTTCGTAGTACGTCACGTCCTTGCCGGCCTCGATCATCTTCGCCGCCAGCTTGCGGGCGTGGGCTGGATGCACCCGGTCATCGCGGGTCGAGGTCAGGAAAAACACCGGTGGGTAGGCCTTCGCCGGATCGAACAGGTGGTATGGAGAAAATGTCTGGATGTACGCCCACTCCTCAGGTACGTCCGGGTTGCCGTATTCCCCCATCCACGACGCCCCGGCCAACAGGAGGTGATAGCGCTGCATGTCGAGCAAGGGCACCTGGGAGACGATTGCACCGAACAGTTCCGGGTATTGAGTAAGCATATTGCCGACCAACAGACCACCGTTGCTGCCACCCTCCGCGCCCAGGTGTCGGGGCGAAGTAATCCCACGGTCGATCAGGTCACGGGCCACTGCGGCAAAATCTTCGTAGGCACGCGGACGGTTCTGCTTGAGTGCGGCCTGGTGCCAGCGCGGGCCGTATTCACCGCCACCGCGAATGTTGGCAACCACGTACACCCCGCCCTTCGAAAGCCAGGCGCGGCCTGCCTTACCGGAGTAATACGGGGTCAGGGAGTATTCAAAGCCGCCGTAACCATAGAGCAAGGTCGGCGCCGTGCCGTTGCGCGGCAGGTCTTTGCCGAGCACCAGGAAATACGGCACACGAGTGCCATCCCTGGAGACCGCAAAGTGCTGCTCGATCACGTGCTGGCTGGAATCGAAAAAGGCCGGCAGGGTTTTCAGTACCTCGGGCGGATGACCGATCTCGGCCAGCGACAAGGTGGTCGGCGTCAGGTAGTCAGTGGTCACCAGCCAGACGGCATCACTGTCGTCGCTGTCCACTGCGCTGGCACCCACCGTCCCCATGCTCGGCGCCCCGGTGAACGGGCTGTGCTGCCAGCCGTTCGCGCCGGGAGTGAGGACGCTGAGGCGGTTCTTGACGTGATCCAGTACGTTCAGCACCAGGTGATTCAGCGTCCAGAAAAACCCTGCCAGCGAGGTGCTGTCCGTAGGGGTGAACAGCACCTCGAAATCCCGCTGGCCTGCCATGAAGCGATCAAACCGGATCGCCAGCAACGAGCCGGCCACGAACACCTCATCGAGCGTCCAGTCCTCCCGCAGCTCCAGCAGCAGCCAGTCTTTGTACACCGACTTTTCCGCCGAGTTCGGCGCGTCGATTTTGCTTAACTGGTTGTCGCTGCCCCGCAGGTACAGCTCGTTGTTGTAGAACGCCAGCGTGCGGCTGACGAAGTCACGCTCGTAGCCGGGCGTGTCGTCGTGCATCGCCGCGATGTACATATCATCCAGCGCGCCTTCATAGACAAGACTGGCGGCACTCAACGGCGTACCGCGCTGCCACTGCTTGACGATGCGCGGGTAACCGGAACGGGTCATCGACCCTTCACCAAAATCGGTATAGACATAGACGTTGTCACGGTCGATCCAGCCCAGGCCGCCCTTGGACTCGGGCAACTGGAAGCCGTCTTCGACCCAGGTCTTGCTGGCCAGATCAAACTCGCGGGTGACATTCGCATCGGCGCCGCCACGGGACAGCGCCAGCAGGCAGCGCTGGTAGTCCGGGCGCAAGAAATCAGCACCGTGCCACACCCAGTTTTCGCCCTCGGCGGCGTTCAGTGCGTCAAGGTCCAGCAACGTTTCCCAGGCAGGTTGAGGCTTGCGGTACTCCGCCAGCGTGGTGCGACGCCACAGGCCCCGCGGGTGGGCGGCGTCCATCCAGAAGTTGTAGTAATAGGCGCCGACCTTATCGGCGTAGGGGATGTTGCTGTCCGAGTCCAGTATCTCCAGCACATCGGCCTTGATCTGCTTGAAGCTGTCGGAGCGGGCGAGCCGGTCTTCGGTCCTGAGGTTCTGGGCGCGTACCCAGTCCAGTGAACGCGTGCCGTCGACGTCTTCAAGCCATTGGTAGGGATCGTTGGACGTTTCGGGAAGTTTTGACATGTTCGAATCCTGTCGAAAAGCAGAAATGGATAGCGTGCCCGACTTTGAGCCTTTTTGAGCGATAAAAAAAGCAAGAAACCGGGTGCGCTAGCCGATCTGATCGGCGATACATGGCGGACGTACCGCAGGCTGGTGCGGCAGGAGGACAAGCGATGGCTGACAAAAACATCTGGATGCTGATGGGCGCAGACGCAAGCCCCTTCCCAAGCCCCGAGCCGGGAACGCTGGGCGGTCACCGTCGCGGCAAGCGCTATGGAAAGCTCGACTGTCGTGCGGCGCTGCGAGCCATTGCGCGTGGCGGCTACGTGAAAAATCGCGTGTTTTTTCTCGATGAAGCGACGGCTGTCGCCGCGGGATTTCGTCCTTGTGCGGTGTGCATGCCTGCCGAATATCGTCTGTTTCGAGGGCACGCCTGAATCGAGTGTCCGGGACAAATTCCAGGCAAAAAAAAGCCTGCATCGCTGCAGGCTTTTTTACTATCTGGCTCCACGACCTGGACTCGAACCAGGGACCCAATGATTAACAGTCATTTGCTCTACCAACTGAGCTATCGCGGAATGCGCCGTATGTTACTGATTGAAAAGGAGAAGTCAAGCATTCAGTGAGATTTTTGCTTCACCCCAGGTGCGCCGCGCTGGAAAATCACCACGCCACTTCCTGTCACGACGCTGTCATACGTCAACGCCAACATCCGCAGATACCCCGCCCCTACCCTCTTCTTGAAGGACGACACATGCACACTCGCTCAGGCCCGCCAGCGGTAAAAACCCTGCTTGCCCGTTTTATCGTTATCGGATGCAGCCTGACGGTGAGCGCGTGTGACAGTGTGACCAGGAACGCGCCTGTCGCGCCTGCTTCGTTCAAAACCCTGGACGGTGCACCACCGCTGGTTATCGGCCATCGCGGCCTGCCAGGACTGTACCCGGAAGAAACCCGGGCCTCCTACGAGCATGCAGCCGACGCTGGTGCGGATTCGCTGGAGCTGGACCTGCACATGACCAAGGACTGTGTATTGGTGGCCCGGCACAATCCCTGGTTGAGCGACAACACCAACATCAGCGACGTCGCGAAGACCAATCCCGAAGTTGCACGCCGCAAGCGCACGGTGCCGGGTGTACTGGTTAACGTCAGGTATCCGGCCACTGCAGAAAATGGCCCGGCCCAGTACCTGAGTGATCTGACTGACCCCAACGATCCAAAATCCGTGTTGAAGTCCTTGATCGTGGATGGCGAAGACCATACCAACGACTGGTCAATCAGCGATTTCACCCTGGCCGAACTCAAGCAATGGATCGGCGGCACGACGTACGACGCCCGCGACGAGCGCCCGACCGAACTCAACGGCAAGCTGCCGATCCTGAGTTTCCAGGAAGTGATCGACATCGCGAAAGCCAAAAGCGCCATCACGGGCCGCGTGATTACCACCTACCCGGAAAGCAAGAACCCGATCTGGAACAATGCCCAGGCCATCGCCAACGGCTGCGGCTCGCCGGGCAGTCATCCGTTCGAAGCGGCGTTTCTCAAGACCCTTGAAGACAACAACCTCAATCGCAAAGACGCGCCGGTGTTCGTGCAGAGCTTCGACCCGAACAGCCTGAAATACCTGCGCTCCATCGGCCTGCAAACCAGGGCGGTTCAACTGGTGGATGGGAACGGGGTGAACTTCAAGACCGGCGAGACCATTTTCATCACCGACAAACCCAACACCTTCGTCAGCGGCCGCCCCTACAGCTGGACCGTCGCCGGCGACCCACGCGCCTTTGGTGCGATGCTGACCCCGGCCGGGCTGGCCGAGGTCAAGACCTATGCCGACGGCATCGGGCCATGGAAGCCGCAAGCGATGTCGCTGACCGCCGCTTCAGCGCATAACCCCGGCTTGCCCGAGGTCGATACCTTCAAGCCCACCAGCCTGATCAGCGATGCGCACAAGGCCGGCCTGTTCGTGCATATTTTCACCTTCCGCAACGAAGCCAAATACCTGGCCGGCGCCTACAAGGGCAGCCCGGCGGCGGAATACATGGCCTTTTTCCGCGCCGGTGTTGACGGTGTGTTTACGGATTTCACGCCGACTGCCGTTGCGGCCCGAACTGCCTACCTTAAAGAAGTCGCGCGCTAAAAAGTCGTGCGCAAAGATGGCGGCCTTATGGGCCGCCATCCTTCAGTCGAGTTGCTCAATCACCCCTCCTGCCTTGAGCTGCCCCAACTGCTCTGCCGACAACCCGAGGCGCTCGCCCAGTACCTCATCGGTATGCTGCCCCAACATCGGCGCCGGCCTTACATACTCTACCGGCGTGCCCGACATCTTGATCGGGCTGCCGACCATCTCGAACTGCGGATTCCTGGGGTGCGGGATCTTCACCATCAACCCACGGGCAATCACCTGCGGCTCTTCCAGGGATTGCGCGATGTTGTTGATCGCCCCCACCGGTACTTTCGAGGCGTGAATACTCGCCACCCACTCGTCCGCCGTGCGCCCCAGGAAGTGCGCCGACAACAGTTCGACAATCTCCGCCCGATGCGCAACCCGATCGGCATTGCGCCGAAAGCGCGGGTCTTCCGGCAGGTGCGGCAAACCGATGCTGTGGCACAGCGCTACAAACTGGCTGTCGTTGCCGCAGGCAATAATGAAGTCGCGGTCGGCGGCGCGGAATACCTGGTACGGCACGATGTTGGCGTGGGCGTTGCCGAAACGCTGCGGCACCTTGCCCGAGGCCAGGTAGTTCATGCTCTGGTTGGCCAGGGTTGCCACTTGTACGTCCAGCAGCGCCATGTCGATGTGTTGGCCAACGCCGGTGCGTTCGCGGCTGAGCAGCGCGGCCTGGATCGCGACGGTGGAATACAGGCCGGTCATCAGGTCGGAGAACGCCACGCCGACTTTTTGCGGGCCGCCGCCGGGCAGGTCGTCGCGTTCGCCGGTGATGCTCATCAGGCCGCCGATGCCCTGGATGATGAAGTCGTAGCCGGGTTCTTCGGCGCGCGGGCCGGTCTGGCCGAAGCCGGTGATGGAGCAGTACACCAACCGTGGATTGATCTCGGCCAGGGTCGCGTAATCCAGGCCATAACGCGCCAGGGAACCGGCCTTGTAGTTTTCGATCAGTACGTCGGAGCTGGCCGCCAGGGCCCGCACCAGTTCCTGGCCTTCGCTGGTGGCCAGGTCAATGGCCACGGATAGTTTGCCGCGGTTGGTGGACTGGTAATAAGACGCCTGCCCGGATGACTCGCCGGTGTCGGTCTTCATCCACGGCGGGCCCCAGCCGCGGGTATCGTCGCCACTCTGTGGCCGTTCGATCTTGATCACTTCCGCGCCCAGGTCGGCCAACACCTGGCCACACCAGGGCCCGGCCAATACCCGGCTTAAGTCCAGCACCCGCAAACCTGTCAATGCACCCATTATTCTTGTCCTGTGATGAATCGAAATCAGCCGACTGCCGGCTCTTCATGACGCAGGGAAATCCCCAGCACGGCACGCCGCCGCAGCCAGGGGCTGGGGCGATAACGTGGGTCGTGGGTGAGTTCGCTCATGCGTTGCAAAATCGTGAGGATGCGCCGTGGCCCGAGGGCATCGCCCCAGGCGAGCGGGCCTTGTGGATAACCCAGGCCGAGTTGTACGGCCTGGTCAATGTCGTCGACGCTGGCGATGCGTTGCTGGGCGATATCGCAGGCCAGGTTGACCACCATCGCCAGGGTGCGCTGGGCAACGAAGCCGACGCTGTCGCTGATCACTGTCACACCTACACCGTCATTGGCGAGCAACGCGTGGGCGGCATCGCGGGTGGCGGTGGACGTCAGCGGGTTTTGCATCAGGGTGCGGTGGCGCGACAGGTCGGTCAGCAGGTCGATGCACAGGGTGCGTGCCGGGTCAGTGTGGAAGCGCTCGCTGGCCGAGGTGGCGTCGAGACCGTAGGGCGCCAGCAGGCACAACGCTTCAGGCGAAGGCTGCGCCGCGCTTTCAAGGTGTGCGCCCAACTCGATCACCAGGGCGCTGAGGCGCTCGTAGTCTTCGGCGTTTTCGGTGGCGATCCATACCGGCGGGAATTGCTTGATGGAAGGCACCGGCTGCGGCTGCGGGCCGTCCACCACCTGGCCATTTTCATAGCGGTAGAAGCCCTGCCCGCTCTTGCGCCCGAAGCGTCCGCCCACCAGCATCTGGCGGGTCAAGGGCGATGGTTTGTAGCGCGGGTCCTGATAGAACTGGTTGTAGATCGACTCCATCACCGGGTGGGAAACGTCGAGCCCGGTGAGGTCCAGCAGTTCCAGCGGCCCCATGCGAAAGCCTGCGCCTTCACGCAGGATACGGTCGATGTCGCCGCGCTCGGCAATGCCTTCATCGAGCATCTTCAAGGCTTCGGTGCCGTACGCACGGCCGGCGTGGTTGACGATGAAACCCGGAGTGTCCTTGGCGCGCACGCCGCGATGGCCGGTACGGGCGACGAAGGCCAACAGGTCATCGCCGACCTTCGGTGCGGTGGCCAGGCCGTCGATTACTTCGACGACGCGCATCAACGGTACCGGGTTGAAAAAGTGCAGCCCGGCGACCCGCTCAGGGTGTTGGCAGCCGGTGGCGATGGCCGTGACCGACAGCGACGAGGTGTTGGTGGCGAGGATGCACGCCGCGCTGACCACACCTTCCAGCTGCTGCAACAGGCCGCGCTTGGCCTCGAGGTTTTCGACAATGGCTTCCACCACCAGGTCGCAGTCGTGCAGCGCCTCAATGGTGGCGGCGACTTGCAGGTTCGCAAGCGCAGCGTCCACCGCTGCCTGGGTGATCTTGCCCTTGGCGGCCAGCTTCGAGAGCGTGGCGCCGAGGTTATCCCGAGCGGTTTGCGCCGCACCGTCGCGGGCATCGAACAAGCGCACCAACACGCCCGCCTGAGCGGCAATCTGAGCAATCCCGGCGCCCATCACGCCGGTGCCTACCAGGCCCATGATCTTGATTGAATCAGCCATTGTCATTCCCCCAGGTAGTTCGCGGTGCGTTTTTCGAAGAACGCCGCGGCGCCCTCCTTCTGGTCTGCCGAATCGAACAGCAGTTGAAAGGCCTTGCGCTCCAACACCAGCGCGCTTTCCAGCGGCAGGTCGGCGCCGGCCAGCATCACTTCCTTGATCTGTTCCACCGCCAGTGGCGGCAAGGCGGCGATCTGCGCGGCCAGTTCCAGGGCGCGGGGGATGGTCTGGTCATCGGCCACCACTTCGCTGAGCATGCCCATGGCCAGGGCTTCCGGGGCCTTGACCATGCAGCCGGTCAACGCGATGCGCATGGCCTGGAACTTACCCACGGCGCGTACCAGGCGCTGGGTGCCGCCGGCGCCCGGCATCAGGCCCAACTTGACCTCGGGCTGGGCGAAGCGCGCCGATTCCCCGGCGACGATCAGGTCGCAATGCATGGCCAGCTCACAACCGCCGCCCAGGGCAAACCCGTTCACCGCGGCGATCACCGGCTTGGGGCTGCGGCTGATGGCTTCCCACAGGTATTCGGTGTGGCGGCGATACATCTCGATCGGGCTGGCGCTGGCGAATTCCTTGATGTCGGCACCGGCCACGAAGAACTGGTCGCCGCCGGTGAGCACGATGGCGCGCACATCACGGCGTTTGGCCAGGGCACGAAAGTGCTCGGCCAGCTCTTCGCGAACCTGGGCGTTCAAGGCGTTTTTCACTTCGGGACGATGGATGCGTACCACGGCGACGCCATTGTCCTGGACGTCGAGGTGCACTACGGGTTGGTCGAGGCTGGCCACAAATTCTCCTGCTGCAATGTTCTTGTTAGTTCGGATGTCGCCAGTTTCGCTATGCGAAACAACATTCCGTATTTAGCGATAATCATAAGGACCGAGTCGCCGTGATGTAAACGTAAAAACCTGACCCTCCGATAAATCGGGCTATAACTCGTTGTTTAGACGAGTTTTATTAAACAAAAAGACAACGCCACGCAAAGTTGATTAGTTTCGCTGTGCGGAATACAATTTTGTTTTGTTGATTTTCTAAAAAAAGGGAGACTAACATGCGCCGTCGAAACCTGGACCCGAACACACCCGAAACACCTGCCGGCAACCACGCCTTCGAGCACTTGCTGATCGATCCGATGAATGCCGACGAGGAAGAAGACAAGGACCGCCAGTTCGTCACCGCCCTGGCCCGAGGCCTGGAATTGCTGCGCTGCTTCACCCCCAGCGAAAGCGTGCTGGGTAACCAGGAGCTGGCACGCAAGACCGGGCTGCCAAAGCCGACGATTACGCGGATGACCCATACGCTGACCCGCTTGGGCTATCTCAAGCACCTGCCGCAGTCAGGCCGGTATCAGCTGGATGTGGGCGTAATGGCGTTCGGTTACGCAATGCTGTCGAACCTGTCGGTGCGGGCCGTGGCCCATCCGCTGATGGAGACGATGGCCAAGTACGCCCAGGCCGCGGTGGCGATGGCCACGCGGGACCGCCTGGACATGGTTTACCTGGACGTGGTCCAGGGTGAAGCCAACATGACCATGCGCCGCCAGGTCGGCACACGGTTGCCGTTGCACTTGAGTTCCGCAGGCCGCGCCTGCCTGGCAGCGATGCCGGAAAACGAGCGGGAATTTATCCTCGACCATATCCGCCAGCGTCATCTGGAGGATTGGCCGGGCATCAGGAAGGGTCTGGAACGTGCCTTCCGGGATTACACCGACTTCGGCTACTGCATGTCGATCGGTGAGTGGCACCGCGATGTAAACGCCATCGCCGTACCGCTGCTGCATGCACAACATGGGCTGCTGACGTTCAACTGTGGCGGACCGAGTTTTCACCTTTCCCGGGAGAAACTCGAGGACGACATCGGGCCCCGTCTCAAGCACATGGTGAACAACATCGAGGCCGCCGCCCGCTAGACAGATCGGTGCAAGGCCTCGGCAGATTGACGACAACAGGCCCGCCGAACGGGCCGCTGAGGAATGCACATGATCCGAGACCCCGAAACGCTTCATCTGTTGCTGGAAACCCTGCAGCAGTTCGTCAACGAGGCGCTGATCCCCCGGGAAAACGAACTGGCCGAGACCGATGACGTCCCGGCGGATATCGTCAGCCAGTTCCGCGAGCTGGGCCTGTTTGGCCTGACCTTGCCTGAAGCCTACGGCGGCCTCGGGCTGACCATGGAAGAAGAGGTCAACGTGGCCTTTGAACTGGGCCGCACCTCGCCGGCATTCCGCTCCTACTTCGGCACCAACAACGGCATCGGCTCCATCGGCATCCTGCTGGACGGCACCGAGGCGCAGAAGCAGCACTACCTGCCAAAACTCGCCAGCGGTGAACTGCTCAGTTCGTTCTGCCTGACCGAGCCGGACTCCGGCTCCGACGCCGCCTCGCTGAAAACCACGGCGGTGCGCGACGGTGACCACTATGTCATCAACGGCACCAAGCGCTTTATCACCAACGCCCCCCACGCCGGGATCTACACGGTGATGGCCCGTACCAACCCGGACATCAAGGGCGCGGGCGGCATCAGTGCATTCATTGTCGAGCGCAACACCCCCGGCCTGTCCCTGGGCAAGCGCGACCACAAGATGGGCCAGAAAGGCGCCCACACTTGCGACGTGATATTCGACAACGTGCGCGTACCGGCCGACCAACTGATCGGTGGCGTCGAAGGCGTGGGGTTCAAGACCGCAATGAAGGTGCTCGACAAGGGCCGCCTGCACATTGCCGCCGTCAGCGTCGGGGCCGCCGAGCGCATGCTCAACGATGCCCTGAACTACGCCCTGGAACGCAAGCAGTTCGGCCAGCCGATCGCCGAGTTCCAGTTGATCCAGGCGATGCTCGCCGACAGCAAGGCCGAGATCTACGCCGCCCGCTGCATGGTGGTGGACGCTGCGCGCAAGCGTGACGAAGGCCTGAACATCGGCACCGAAGCGTCCTGCTCGAAAATGTTCGCCACGGAGATGTGCGGTCGGGTGGCCGACCGTTGTGTGCAGATTCACGGCGGTGCCGGGTATGTGAGCGAGTACGCCATCGAGCGGTTCTATCGCGATGTGCGCTTGTTCCGCCTGTATGAAGGCACTACGCAGATCCAGCAATTGGTGATCGCCCGCAACATGATTCGCGAGGCCAAGCACTGAACCCCGGGAACAACACAAAACCCATGTGGGAGCGGGCTTGCCTGCGATGCAGACAACTCGGTCTGGCAGTAACACCGCGGCGATGCCATCGCAGGCAAGCCAGCTCCTACAGTGACCGTGTTCCAACCGCATTACCGCAACACCCATAACTTGTGCCCTAACAACTACAACAAGGTATCGCTATGGAAGTCGCCGCTTCGGCGGGTGCGTTGTCGCCCGCGCAAAACAAACTGTGGATCATCGTATTCATCTTCTGCTTCCTCGGCCTGCTGATCGACGGTGCCGACTTGATGCTGCTGTCCTACAGCCTCAGCAGCCTCAAGGCCGAGTTCGGCCTGACCAGCGTCGAAGCCGGCAGCCTGGGCAGCTTCACCCTGGCCGGGATGGCCATCGGCGGGATTTACGGCGGTTGGGCCTGTGACCGTTTTGGCCGGGTGAAAACCGTGGTCTGGAGCATCGTGCTGTTCTCCGCCGGCACGGCGATCCTGGGCATGACCCACAGCTATTGGCAGTTCGCGAGCACCCGTTTCTTCGCGTCCCTGGGCCTCGGCGCGCTGTATGTCGCGTGCAACACCCTGATGGCCGAATACGTGCCGACCCGCTATCGCACCACCGTGCTCGGCACCTTGCAGGCCGGTTGGTCGGTGGGCTATATCGTCGCCACCCTGCTCGCCGGCTGGATCCTGCCGAACCACGGCTGGCGCTGGTTGTTCTACGTGGCGATCATCCCGGTGATCCTCGCCGTACTGATGCAACGCCTGGTGCCGGAGCCGCAAGCCTGGATCAAGGCCCAGGCCGAACGTGCCCGGGAAAAGGCCGAAGGCATCAAGCGCGTGTCGGCGAAGAAACCCGACGGCATGTTCAAGCTGATCTTCAGCGACCCGAAAGCCAGCCGCATGTTTATCCTCTGGGCACTGACCGCAGGCTTCCTGCAGTTCGGCTACTACGGCGTGAACAACTGGATGCCGTCGTACCTGGAAGGCGAGCTGGGGATGAACTTCAAGTCGATGACCAGCTACATGGTCGGCACCTACGCGGCGATGATTTTCGGCAAGATCCTCGCCGGGCTCGCGGCAGACCGCCTGGGCCGGCGCCTGGTGTTCGCCGTCGGCGCGCTGGGCACGGCGATTTTCCTGCCGGTGATCGTGCTGTTCCAGAGCCCGGACAACATCCTGTGGATGCTGATTGTGTTCGGTTTCCTGTACGGCATCCCCTACGGCGTGAATGCGACCTACATGACCGAAAGCTTCGAAGCGAAATTTCGCGGCTCGGCAGTGGGCGGCGCCTACAACATTGGCCGAATCGGCGCGGCGGTGGCACCGGCAGCCATTGGTTTCCTGGCGTCCCATGGCTCGATTGGCGTGGGATTCCTGGTCATGGGCGGCGCGTACTTTATCTGCGGCGTGATCCCAGCGCTGTTTATCCGCGACAAGCAGTTCGACCCGCAAAAACAATAAGCCCTAACCCGGGGCCCGCGGCGACGCGGCCCCGGCTATAAGACGTGCGGCAGTTATACCCTTAGACAAACCGGGCTAGACTGTACGTCAGTCCTACGGAACTGAAGGAACAGTACGACGCTCTCACCCAGCCTGTAAGACAGTTTTGTGCTTAGAGGCTCATTCGCTTATGAAAACACCGACCCAGACCAACGCAATTGACTTCGACAGCGCCAAATTGCAACGCCTGGGCTTTGGTCAGCCTTCCCTTCTTACACGACGCCCCGCGACGGTTGAGCAACTTCGCCAGCAACTGGGCATGCAATTGCAAACCAGCCTGGAGCCGGAGCATATCCTTGCGTTGTTCTTCCGCGAGATCCAACGCCTGGTGCCGCTGGACGCCCTGCAATACCGCCACGAAGCCAGCGACCTGCGCCTGGAGTACGGTCACCGCGGCCATCATTCGGTGAGCTATGCCCTCAGCCATGAAGGCGAGCACCTTGGCGAACTGGTGTTTCGGCGCAACCAACGCTTTCTCGAAGACGAACTGGCCAACCTGGAATCGCTGCTGGCCACCTTGCTCTACCCGATGCGCAATGCGCTGCTCTACCGTGCGGCGACTCGCAGTGCCCTGCGCGACCCACTGACCGAAACCGGTAACCGCATCGCCATGGACCAGACCCTGCAACGGGAAATCGACATGGCTCGCCGGCACCTGCAACCCCTGTCCTTGCTGATGCTGGACATCGACCACTTCAAGCACATCAACGACAGCCACGGCCATGCCACGGGCGACAAGGTGCTCAAGGCGGTCGCCGCCTCGATCAAGAGCCAGCTGCGCAATGTGGACATGGTGTTCCGGTTTGGCGGGGAAGAGTTTCTGATCCTGCTGTCCAACACCGGCCGGGACGCGGCATCGATGGTCGGCGAGCGCCTGCGCCAGGCGGCACAGGCCCAGGATTATTGGGCGGATGATGAGCGGATCGAATTGACGGTGAGCCTGGGCTGCTCGACCTTGCTGGCGGGAGAGTCCGCCGAGAGCCTGTTGCGCCGGGCGGACAGTGCCTTGTATGTGGCCAAGCGTGAAGGCCGCAATCGGCTGGCAATGGCGGGGTAATTTACCCCGCCATCACCCCGTTTACGCCTCGCTGGCAACCAGGGCCGGTTGTTTGCGGGGGGCGGCCACCGACTTTTCCAGCTGCATGCAACGTTCCAGGAACAGGTACATGTAGTCGTAGCTCTTGCAGACCGCCTGGCGCAGCTCTACCTGCAGTTCCTTGGTCGGGTTCATGCCGGCCAGGGTGCAGATGATTTCCAGGGCTTCCCAGGGATGTGCGTCATCGTACTGGGCATGCATCTTCAGCCACTTCATCGCGCGCTTGCGGTCTTCCTCAGGGAAAGCCGCGGCATAGACGCCGGTGGAACACACCACGGCGGACCACTCCCCAGTGGCCCCCTCGATGGCGTAGTTGGTGGCGGCAATCGCGACAATCAGCGAATCGGCCGAGCTGGTGTGCCAGCACCAGTGGCTCAGTGCATGCAGCTCCGGCGGCACTTCCTGTGCCTGCAATTCTTCCAGGCTGACACCATGGGCGCGGGCCCAATGCACCCAATAATCGGCGTGGTTGAGTTCCACGCGAATATTGCGCATCAGCCAGCGGCGCGCCATGTCCTCCCCAGGATGGCGGGCAAATTTGGTCTTGGTGAGGTTCTGTGCCATGTACAACGCAAACTGTTCAACCACCGGCCAGCCACCAATCAGGTAGTGGCGCATGGTCTTGGCGCTGAGCTTGTTATCGCGCATGCGCTGGTACAGTTCGTGTTCGACAACGCGACGCTTGCTCTCGCTACAGTCCTGGATCAGCTGTTGCGCCCAGGCGGGGTAACTTGAGGCTTCCATAAGCGGGCCGGTTCTGTTGAATGTGTCGATCACTGTCGGGCTCCTTTTGATTTGTGATATGTACAGACCAGCAAATGTTTCATCGGAACGTGCCAGGCGCCTTGAATAACAGAGGCTGCGGTCGCACAGGTCGACACTGCAAACTATCAAAGGTAAACAACTGCGGTCGCTCGATCAGGTATCCCTGAGCGTAGTCGACCCCGATCTCAAGCAAGGCTTGTTCGATCTGGGGTGTCTCGACAAATTCGGCAATTGTGCGCTTACCCATGACATGACCGATGTGATTGATCACTTCGACCATAGCGCGGTTAATCGGGTCGTCCAGCATATCCTTTACGAAACTTCCATCGATCTTCAAGAAGTCTACAGGTAAATGTTTAAGATATGCGAACGAGGACATCCCGGCGCAGAAGTCATCCAGGGAGAAATGGCACCCTAACTCTTTGAGCTCGTTGATAAAACGAATCGCACTACCCAAATTCGCTATAGCGCTGGTTTCTGTAATTTCAAAACAAATCATTTCCGGTGGAATGCCATAGGCAATGAATTGCTCACGCAGGAACCCAAGAAAGTCCTCATCGCCGATGGTAGTGCCTGACAGATTGATCGCGCACATGGCCATGGGCCGGCCCGGGCGCTCACGCATGCAGCCCGCGATGATCTTGAACACGTTTTCCACCACCCAACGGTCCAGGGAGGTCATCAAGCCGTAACGCTCGGCGGCCGGGATAAAACTGTCCGGCAGGATGATCCGCCCCGCCTCGTCATGCAGGCGCAGCAGGATTTCGATATGCCCATCCCCCTGTTCGGTGTGCCCAAGGGGCGCGATTTCCTGGGCGTACAGGCAAAAACGGTTCTCTTCCAGCGCCATGTGCAGGCGCTGCACCCAGGCCATCTCGCCAAAGCGCAGGGACAATTCCGAGTCATCGGCGTGATACACCTGCACCCGGTTGCGGCCCTTTTCCTTGGCCATGTAGCACGCCATGTCGGCGGCTCGCAGGGAAGTCTCCAGGGTGGTCGGGGCGTGCGTGATGTGCACCAGGCCAATGCTCACGGTGGTGACAAACGGCCTGCCTTTCCACACAAAGTGCAGGCTCTGCACGGTGTGGCGCAGGCTTTCGGCGATTTTTTCCGCCACCGGCGCCGGGCAGTTCTCCAGCAGGATGCCGAACTCGTCGCCCCCCAGCCGGGCCAGGGTGTCACCTTCACGCAGGTCGGACTGCAAGAGCGCGCAGATATGCCGCAACAGTTCATCCCCCGCGGCATGCCCGCAGGTGTCGTTGACCAGCTTGAACTGGTCCAGGTCGAGGAACATCAAGGCATGGCGCCCGGTTTGCTGGCGCCCGACGTTGTGCAGCACCTGCTCCAGGCGGAACTCGAACTCGCGGCGGTTGGCCAGGCCGGTCAAGGCGTCGTGGGTGGCCTGCCAGGACAGGTTGGCGATGTACTGGCGTTCCTGTGTCATGTCGTGCAACACCAGCACCGCGCCGACGACTTTGCCGGCACTGCGGATCGGCGCGCCCACCAGGGTGACGGACACGGTGGTGCCGTCCAGGCGCTGGATCAGCTTGGAGTGCTCGCTGCCCCCACCGAGCTGGCCGCCCAATATGTGTTCGATCAGGGTAAAGCCGTCGGCCTGGGCATTTTCGTCCAGCAGGTTGAACAGCGCCGCCAGCGGCAGCCCCTGGGCCTGGGCGGCTTTCCAATGGGTCAGGGCTTCGGCGGCCGGGTTCATATACGCAATGGCGCCGTCGACATCGGTGGTGATCACTCCGTCGCCAATCGACTCCAGGGTGATCTGCGCCCGCTCCTTCTCCAACTGGAGCGCGTCGGCAAACGCATGCCGCTGGGCCAGCAGCTTGTGGGTGCGCAACAGCGCCAGCACGATCAAGCCGAGTGCCGTGGCCAGGTTGGTCACCAGCAGCAGGCGCAGGATCATCCGCGAGCCTTCACCCAGGGCATCGCTGAAGGCTTTCGCGGCCGGCGTCACCCCGTCGTTGATCGCGAAGATCCGCTGCTTCCAGCGGTGTACGTCGCTGCCGCTGACCTGATTGGCCATGATCGCTCGGTGCATCTCCTGGGCCAGGTCGTCCAGTTGCACAAGGTAGCCATCGCCCACCGTCCACAGTTCAATGGCTTTTTCCAGGTAACTGAAATGGCGGAAGTTGAGGTACAGCCAGATCAGGCTGGAAACGTCGTCAGGGTGGTTACCGCCCTTGAGGATGCCCTGGCGCGCGGCAGGCAGGTCCGGCGTCGGGCGGTCCAGGGCCAGCCGCAGCTCATGCCCGCCCTGGGGTACGGCAATCGCGTTCTGGTATTTGAGGAAGGTGGCTTCGTCGCGGCTGTCGGCGTAGAGCGTCAGGTAAAAGATCGCGTCTTTCTGGCCCTTGGACCACAGGCTTTCGCCCGCCACATAACCGCGCACCGCCGAGAGTACGTAGAGACTGACGCAGCCTAACAATGCCTGGAACAGCACGACGGCGATAAAAGGCCACACAATGCCCAATAACCGAGGGGTTCCGAGAGTCTGCTTTTGCTTCATGAGGTCCCTTGCACATGCACAACTAAAATACGCACGCGAGTGAAAACCGCTCCTGATAGCTCAGCGTAGGCTAAATCACCGCACTTGTTGCAAGTGTCCGTAAAGTTTGGCGTACAAGCCACCATCAGCAATCAACTGCTGATGGTCGCCATCTTCGGCAATATGGCCGCCATCGAACACCAATACCCGATCCGCCTGTTTCACCGCCGACAGCCTGTGGGCGATGATCAAGGTGGTACGGCCACTGAGAAACCGCGCCAGCGCCTGGTGCAGGTTGTATTCGGTTGCCGCATCCAGGGCCGAGGTGGCCTCGTCGAGTATTACCACTTTCGGCTCCGCCAGCACCATCCGGGCAATGGCCAGGCGTTGACGCTGCCCACCGGAAAAGCGCACGCCGGAGCGTCCGACCACGCTGTCCAGGCCCAGCGGCAGCGCCTTGACGGTCGTGTCCAGCTGGGCAATTTCCAGCGCCTGCCAACAGGCCTGGTCGCTGCGCTCGCGGCCCATGGTCAAGTTGGCGCGCACCGTATCATTGAACAGTGCCGGGTGCTGCAGCACCACGGAGACATTCTCGCGAATCGTCTCCAGGCCGATTTCCTGCTGGGTCGAACCACCGAAGCGAATGCTGCCGGCCTGCGGCGTATACAGCCCCAGCAACAGTTGCACCAGGGTACTTTTGCCGCCGCCGCTGGCGCCGACAATCGCGACTTTTTCACCCGGGGCGATGTTCAGGTTCAACTGGTCCAGCACCAGTTCCTCGCCGTAGCCGAAATTCAGGCCGCGCACTTCGATGCCGACGGTCTCGCGTCCGGTAAACGGATCGGCACCGCCCGCGTATTGCGGTTCATCGGCGCGGGCCAGCAGTTCGTTGATCCGCGTCAGCGCCCCGCCCGCCGCGTAGTAGGCGTATTGCAGGTTCAGCAACTGTTCCACCGGGCTGATCATGAACCACAGGTAACTGAACACCGCGAGCATCTGGCCGATGGACAGGTCGGAAAACAGCACCGTCAGCATCGCCGCCGCACGGAAGATGTCGATACCGAACTGGAACAGCAAGCCACTGGCGCGGCTGGAGGCATCGCTTTTCCACTGGGAATTGACCGCAAAATCCCGCACTTCCTGGGCCCGCTGGCCCAGGCGACCGAGGAAAAAGCCCTGGCGATTGCCGGCACGCACTTCCTGGATCGCATCGAGGGTTTCGGTGAGCGCCTGGGTGAACCGCGACGTGCTGTCGTTTTCCAGCTTCTTCAGGTGCTTGACCCGCTTGCCCAACTGCACCGTGGCGTAGATCACCAGCGGGTTGAACAGCAGGATCAACAGTGCCAGCTTCCAGTGCATCCACATCAGGATCCCGGAGGTGCCTACCAGGGTGAGCATCGCCACCAGGAACCGGCTGAGGGTTTCACCGACGAATTTGTCCACCGTGTCCAGGTCGGTGACCAGGTGCGTGGTCACCGTGCCGCTGCCCAGGCTTTCGTATTCGCTGAGGGAAATGCGCTTGAGGCGCTCGATCAGCCGCACGCGAATGCGATAGACGATGTCCTTGGCCAGCCGCGCAAACAACCGCGCCTGCAGCACGTTGAACACCAGGGCGCCGCAACGCAACAGCAACGTCACCAGCAACATCAGGCCGATATAGCCGGCGGCCTTCTGCCAACCCAGGGGCAATGCGTGGTTCATCACCTTCAGTGCCGCATCGCCATGGCCCAGCAGCACTTCGTCCACCAGCAACGGCAGCAGCAATGGAATCGGCACGCTGCACAAGGTTGCCAGCACGGCGACGCCATTGGCGATCCACAGGGATTTCTTGTGATGCAGCGCCAGGCGGCGGACTTCCGCCCAGGTCAGCCGGTCGACACGCTTGGGTTGCTCAACGGGATCGGGCTGATCATGCACAGGCAGCTCGCTCCAGCCAGCGGCTCAGCAGCGGCGCCAATTCGGACAGCGGCTGATAGCCGTTGGTCAGCAGCGCCAGTTGCCCATTACGCTCCGCCAGCAAGGTCGGGAAACCGGCGATGCCCAGGTCCTGGACCCAGGTGAAATCCGCCGCGGTGGCCGCGTGCTGGTCGGCGCGGTCAAAAGCTTCGGCGAACTCGATACGCGGCACACCAGCGGTCTCGGCCAGTTCCACCAATACGTCGGCGCGAGTCACATCGCGCCCTTCGACGTAGAACGCCTGCTGGATCAGGCCCAGCAGTTTCCACGCGCAATCCGGCGCCAGGCTGCGGGCAGTGACCACAGCGCGGCAAGCAGGCTCGGTGTCGTAGACAAAACCATCAGGCAGTGCACCTTCACGCTTGAACGGCTGGCCGGTGGCGTCGGTCACGGCCTGCCAATGCTCAAGAATATAGCGCCGGGTCGTCGGCTCCAGCGCCGCGCCACTGCCGGTGCGCAAGCCGCCCACCACCAGGTGCAGCTCCACGCCTGCGGCCTGGGCCTGCTCAACCAGCGCCTTGGCCACCGGGGCGAAACCCCAGCACCAGGAGCACATCGGATCCATTACATAGAGCAGGCGTGCGGACATGGCTCAGGCCTCGGAGGATGGGGATTGCTTGTAGTTGTAGCCAATCGGGTGCGGCATATTGCGGGCCTTGGCCAGTTCAATCTGCTTTTGCCGGTCGATCGCGCTGCGACGGGTCTTCTCTGAAAGCTTATCCCAGCAATGCGGGCAACTGATGCCAGCTACATAGTGTTCGGATGCACGGTCCTCGACGCTGACCGGTGTGCGGCAGGCATGACATTGATCGTAGTCGCCTTCGCTCAAGTCGTGGCGCACGGTCACGCGATTGTCGAACACAAAGCAATCGCCCTGCCACTTGGTTTCTTCCTGCGGCACCTCTTCGAGGTACTTCAGGATGCCGCCCTTGAGGTGATACACCTCGTCGAAACCCTCGCTGAGCATATAGCTCGAGGCCTTTTCGCAACGAATGCCGCCGGTGCAGAACATGGCGACTTTCTTGTGTTTGGCCGGGTCGAAGTTGGCTTTGATGTAGTCGGGAAATTCGCGGAAGCTGGTGGTCTTCGGGTCGATCGCGCCTTCAAAGGTGCCGATGGACACTTCGTAGTCGTTGCGGGTATCGATCAGCAGCACTTCAGGGTCGCTGATCAGCGCATTCCAGTCCTGCGGCTCGACGTAGGTGCCGACTTTCTTGTTCGGGTCGACGCCTTCGACGCCCAGGGTCACGATTTCTTTCTTGAGCTTGACCTTGGTGCGGTAGAACGGCTGCTCGTCGCAGTACGACTCTTTATGGTCGATGTCGTCCATGCGCGGGTCGTTCTTGAGCCAGGCCATCAAGCCATCAATGCCTTCGCGGCTGCCGGAAACGGTGCCGTTGATGCCTTCTTCGGCAATCAGCAAGGTGCCTTTGATGCCGTTGTCGACCATCGCCTGCAGCAGTGGCTCGCGCAGGGCGACGTAATCTTCGAGGGTGACGAACTTATACAGTGCCGCCACGACAATCGGTTGAGTCATGGGTGTTCTCTCCAGGTGGCTACCCTCGTAAAGGGTGAACCGGATGCAAAAAAAACGCGCCGACTGAGCGGCGCGTTGCGGATTCTAACAAAAATGGCGACGATTATGGACCGCCTCTTACTGTGGCGAGGGAGCTGGCTCCCGCTGGGCTGCGGAGCGGCCCCAACCAGGCAGTTGCAACCTTTCAGAAAGATCGCGGTGATTGGCAGAAGGGCTGCTGCGCAGCCCAGCGGGAGCAAGCTCCCTCGCCACATCAAGCTGATGTGCCACAGTGTCAGTGACCGCCGGCGCAGGTCGGCGAGGCCGGGGCTGCGTCGATTTTCGCCCATTCTTCAGGCGTGTAGGTATGCAGCGCCAACGCATGGAATTCGCTCATCAGGTCACCCAACGTGGCATAGACCTTCTGGTGGCGCTTGACGCGGTTGAGGCCCTCGAACTGCTGGCTGACCAGCACGGCCTTGAAGTGGGTCTGCAACCCACGGCTGTGCATATGGCTTTCATCCAGCACGCTCAAGTGTTCCGGGCTCAGGGCGACGAGTGCCGATTCGATACGCTGTTGCATGGTCATTCCTGTTTACTTCTTCTTGGCCGGGGCCGGGGCTTTTGGCGTCAGCTCGTTGGTCATGTCTTCCAGCAGCTTGTTCACCACAGGTACTGCGCTTTCCAGCTTGGCCTGGGTCATCTGGGCCGATTGCTGGGTCAGCTGGGGCATTTTCTCCAGGACTTTCTTGCCCAGTGGCGACTGGTAGAACGCAACCAGGTCCTTGAGCTCGGATTCGCTGAAGTTGTCGGTGTAGAGCTTGATCATGTCCGGCTTGAGCTTGTTCCAGCCGATGGCCTGGTCCAGGGCGGTGTTGGCCTTGGCCTGGTAGGTGTCCAGGACGGTTTGCTTGGAAGCAGGCGCCTTGGTCTGCTCGAAACGCTGGGCGAACATTTGTTGCACTTGCATGTACACCGGGGTACCCAGCTTGTCGGCATGGGCCAGGGTAAGGAAGGCTTCGGCACTGGCGTTGTGGCTGGCGGTATCGGCAAAAACCTGGCCGCTGGCACATACCAGAGCAACCGCGGTACAGATGGCACGAAGACGAGTCATCGAGTTTCCTTTTCTAGCAGGCGAGGTAAGACCCCAAGGGCGCCCATTCTGCGCCTAAAAAACGCCGCGGCTCAACCCCACGCCTTGTGGGGCCTGGTTTTGCGGGGCTTAATCCGATGAAAAGTCTTTTAAGGGAACCCCACCGGGCGATCAGGGCCTAAACTGCGCAAACGAACCTGAAGGAGTGTGCCCGATGAGCCGTATCGAAACCGACAGCCTGGGAGAAGTGCAAGTCCCGGATGACGCTTACTGGGGCGCGCAGACCCAACGCTCGCTGGTGAACTTCGCCATCGGCGACCAGCGCATGCCCCTGGCTGTGTTGCACGCCCTGGCCCTGATCAAGAAGGCTGCGGCCCGGGTCAACGACCGCAATGGCGACCTGCCCGCCGACATTGCCCGGCTGATCGAACAGGCCGCCGACGAAGTGCTCGCCGGCGAACACGACGACCAGTTTCCCCTGGTGGTGTGGCAGACCGGCAGCGGCACCCAGAGCAACATGAACGCCAACGAAGTGATCGCCGGCCGTGCCAACGAGCTGGCGGGCAAGCCCCGTGGCGGCAAGAGCCCGGTGCATCCCAACGACCACGTCAACCGTTCCCAGAGCTCCAACGACTGCTTCCCCACCGCCATGAGCATCGCCGCCGTGCAGGCGGTCACCGAGAAGCTGTTGCCGGCGATCCGTGAACTGTCTGGTGGTTTGGCAGAGTTGTCGGCGCGCCACATGAAGCTGGTGAAAACCGGCCGCACCCACATGATGGATGCGACGCCCATCACCTTCGGCCAGGAAGTCTCGGCCTTTATAGCGCAACTCGACTACGCCGAACGCGCGATCCGCAGCGCCCTGCCCGCCGTGTGTGAACTGGCCCAGGGTGGTACTGCCGTCGGCACCGGGCTCAATTCACCCCACGGTTTTGGCGAGGCGATTGCCTCGGAATTGGCCGCGCTGTCGGGCCTGCCGTTTGTCACCGCACCGAACAAATTCGCCGCGCTGTCGGGCCATGAGCCGTTGACCACCCTGCACGGCGCCTTGAAGACCCTGGCCGTGGCCCTGATGAAAATCGCCAACGACCTGCGCCTGCTGGGCTCCGGCCCGCGTGCCGGGCTGGCGGAAGTCAAGTTGCCGGCGAATGAACCGGGCAGCTCGATCATGCCCGGCAAGGTCAACCCGACCCAGTGCGAAGCGCTGTCGATGCTGGCTTGCCAGGTGCTGGGCAATGACGTGACCATTGGCTTCGCCGCCAGCCAGGGCCACTTGCAGTTGAACGTGTACAAGCCGGTGATCATCCACAACCTGCTGGAATCGATCCGCCTGCTGGCCGACGGTTGCAGCAACTTCCAGGAGCACTGCATCGCCGGCCTGGAACCCGACGCCGAGCAAATGGCCGCGCACCTTGAGCGTGGCCTGATGCTGGTGACGGCGCTGAACCCGCACATCGGCTACGACAAGTCCGCCGAGATTGCCAAGAAGGCCTATGCCGAAGGGCTGACCCTACGGGAAGCGGCGCTGAAGCTGGGCTATCTCACGGACGAAGAGTTCGACCAGTGGGTGCGTCCGGAAAACATGCTGGAAGCCGGTCATTAAGACGCCAATCGTGCACGCCGGGCCCTGAGCCCGGCGAACAGCGACGGCGCCAACGCCACGGTCGCGGACCCCAGCACCACCAACACGGCCCCGCCGTAGCCGAGGGCATTGATGTCTTCGGCGTGCACATACTCGGGCCACATCCAGGCGGCCAGCGCTACCGCGACGAAGGTCACCAATGGCGTCAGCGCCAGGGTGGCGCTGACGCGCGAGGCTTCCCAGTGGGCCAGGGCTTCAGCGAATGCGCCGTAGGCAATCAGCGTATTGAAACAGCAGGCCAGCAGCAGCCAGCCTTGCAGCGGGCTCAGTTGCAGCGCTTCCATCGGGTGCGCCCATGGCGTCAGCAAGAGCGCGCAGGACAGGTAGATCACCATCATCACCTGCAACGAATTCCATACCGTCAGCAACTGCTTCTGGCCCAGGGCGTAGAAGGTCCAGATGGTGGTGGCCAAGAGAATCGTCAGCACCCCGGCGGTGTAGCTGCCCAGGGAGGTCAACAACTCGGTCAGGCGCTGGTTGAAGAACAGGCCGAAGCCGATGATCAGCACCAGCAGGCCCATGCCCTGCCCGAGGCTGAAGCGTTCCTTGAACACGAAGACGCTGGCGATCATCAGGAAGATCGGGCCCACCTGTACCACCAGTTGCGCGGTGCCGGGGCTCAGCAGTTTGAGGCCGACCAGGTAGAGCACATAGTTGCCCATCAGGCCGCACACGGCGATTGCTACCAGCCAGCCACCTTTTGGTCCGAGGGAGCGCCAACTGGGCAGGCGCCTTACGGCGGCGAGATAGATAAACAGACAACTGCCGGAGACGACCAGGCGAAACCAGGTGACTGTGACGGGGTCCATCACCTGCAAGACCTGTTTGAGTTTGATCGGCAGAATGCCCCAGAGCAGCGCGGTCAGCAGGGCCAGGGATAAACCGTAGACCCAACGGCCCGATGAGATGTGCATGAGTGCCCCGAATGCCTGAGGTGGAGGAGGTGCATTCTAGGGGGATGTGAACGGATTGGGATACGGTGCTGATCAAATGTGGGAGCGGGCTTGCTCGCGAAGGCGGTCTATCAGCCAACATTTTCATCGACTGCCCCGCCGCATTCGCGAGCAAGTCGAATCGTCGCACCGCCACTCCCACACTGAGTCAGCGTACGGCTTCGAACAAGCCGGTGGCACCCATGCCGCCGCCCACACACATAGTGACAATGCCGTAACGCAACTTGCGCCGCTGCAACTCACGCACCAGATGCCCCACCTGCCGCGACCCCGTCATCCCAAACGGATGCCCGATGGAAATCGACCCACCGTTGACGTTGTACTTGGCGTTATCAATTTCCAGCCGATTACGCGCATAAAGGCACTGCGAGGCAAACGCCTCATTCAACTCCCACAAATCAATATCCGCCACCGCCAGCCCACGGGCCTTGAGCAACTTGGGCACCGAAAATACCGGCCCGATCCCCATCTCATCCGGCTCACACCCCGCCACCGTAAACCCGCGAAAAAACGCCTTGGGCTTAAGCCCCAGTTCCAGCGCTTTTTCCAGGCTCATCACCAGTGTCATGGAAGCCCCATCAGACAACTGCGACGAATTCCCCGCCGTCACCGACCCATCCTCCGCAAACACCGGCTTCAATCCCGCAAGACTGGCCAACGTCGTATCCGGACGATTGCAATCATCCCGATCCACCACCCCCTCCAACACCTGCACCGCGCCAGTGTTCTTGTCCTCAACCCTGTACTTCACCGCCATCGGCACGATTTCATCATCGAACAACCCGTCAGCCTGGGCCTGAGCCGTACGCTGCTGGCTTTGCAGCGCATACAGATCCTGCTCTTCACGACTGACGTGATACCGCCGCGCAACGATTTCCGCCGTCTGCCCCATGGGAAAGTAAATGCCCGGCACCTGTTCCTTGAGCAACGGATTGATCAGGTTATCGGTGTTGACGCTCTTCATGGTCAGGCTGATGGACTCGACCCCACCGGCCACGATGATCTCGCTGCAACCGGAAGCAATCTGGTTGGCGGCGATCGCAATCGCTTGCAACCCCGAGGAACAGAAACGGTTGAGGGTCATGCCCGCCGTACCGGTACCCAGTTGCGACAACACCGCCACATTGCGGCCGATGTTGTAGCCCTGGGCACCTTCGTTGGAACCGGCGCCGACGATGCAGTCCTCGACCGTGGCCGGGTCGATGCCATTGCGGGTCAGCAACGCGTTCACGCAATGGGCAGCCATGTCATCGGGACGGGTCTGGTTGAACTTGCCGCGAAAGGACTTGGCCAGGCCGGTTCGCACGCTGTCGACGATCACTACTTCACGCATGGGCTACCTCAATTGTTGTGGTTGTTGAGAGATGGATCGAGCATAGATCCCGCCCTCTTCAACCGCGACAATCATTCACCCCGCGTATGCAAAAGCATGGCGCTACTTTTTCTTGTCCTTCTTGTCATGCTTGTCTGTCTTGTCGAACGCCTCCTCCAGCGCCCGGTTGATGGTGCGCAGTACCTTCACCCGCGCCCAGCGCTTGTCGTTGGCTTCAACCAGCGTCCACGGCGCAATCTCGGTGCTGGTGCGGTCCACCATGTCACCCACCGCCGCCCGGTAGTCGTCCCACTTCTCGCGGTTACGCCAGTCGTCCTCGGTGATCTTGAAGCGTTTGAACGGGATTTCCTCGCGGGCCTGGAACCGCTCCAGCTGCGTCTGCTTGTCGATCGCCAGCCAGAACTTGACCACGATCACCCCGGCGTCGCGCAGTTGCTCTTCGAAGTCGTTGATCTCGCCGTAGGCGCGCATCCAGTCCGTCGGCGTGCAGAAGCCTTCGATGCGTTCCACCAACACCCGGCCATACCAGGAGCGGTCGAACACGGTGAACATGCCCCGCGCCGGAATCTTCTGCCAGAAACGCCACAGGTAAGGCTGGGCGCGCTCGTCTTCACTGGGCGCGGCAATCGGCACGATGTGGTACTGCCGGGGATCGAGGGCTGCCGCCACACGCCGGATGGCCCCGCCCTTGCCCGCCGCGTCGTTGCCTTCAAACACCGTCACCAACGCGTGCTTGCGCATGCGTTTGTCGCGCATCAGCCCGGAGAACCGTGCCTGCTCGGTAATCAGTTGTTCTTCGTAATCGTCCTTTTCAAGGCTCAGGCTCATGTCCAGGCTGTTCAGCAGGCTCATCTGGTCAACCGCCGATGGCAGCGGCGCCGGGTTCATGCCGCTGGCTTTACCCTTGGGCACTTTCAAGGCGTTTTGCAGGCCTTCGAGCAGGATCTTGCCGACGGTCAGCCCGCGGTAGTGCGCATCGACACCCTCGATCACATACCAAGGCGCATAGTCACGGCTGGTGCGGCGCAGGATCCGCTCACCAAAATGCACAAACTTGTCGTAGGTCTTGGACTGCTGCCAGTCCAGCGGGCTGATGCGCCAGCTGTGCAGCGGGTCGTCCTGCAAGGCTTTGAGCCGGGATTTCATTTGCTTCTTGGAGAGGTGGAACCAGAACTTGAAGATCAGCGCACCTTCATCACACAGCATCTTTTCCAGCCGCTCGGCCCCGGCGATGGCCTGGTCCAGCCGCGCATCCTTGATCTCGCCATGGACGCGACTCTGCAGCATCTGGCTGTACCAGTTACCAAAAAAGATCCCCATGCGGCCTTTCGCCGGAAGCTGGCGCCAGTAGCGCCAGGCCGGTGGGCGGGCCAGTTCTTCGTCGGTCTGCTGGTCGAAGGTGCGCACCTCGATCAGGCGCGGGTCCATCCATTCATTCAGCAATTTGACGGTTTCACCCTTGCCCGCACCTTCGATGCCATTGATCAGGATGATCACCGGGAAGCGCTTCTGCTGTTGCAGTTCGTACTGCACTTCCAGCAAGGCTTCACGCAGGGCCGGCACTTCGGCGTCGTAGGTGTCTTTGTCGATGGCGTGACCGATTTCGGCAGATTCGAACATGGGCGGCTCCGTTCCAGAAGTGATCAAGACTAGCGGATTGGGCAACAACACGTGGCAGGAAATTCCGCAGCGGCTTGCCATGGATCAATGACAACCCTGTTGATCAGCTAGAATGGCCGCCTTGCCTTTGCCGAGCCGCTCATGAACCCCGTATCCCACGCCCAGCTTGACTGGGATGACCAAGGTCGCCCGCACTCGCGGGTCTTCGATGACGTGTACTTCTCCGACAAGTCGGGCCTTGAAGAAACCCGCTACGTATTCCTCGAACAGAACCGTTTGCAGGAACGTTTTGCGGCGCTGCCGGTGGGCGGGCGCTTGGTGATCGGTGAGACGGGCTTCGGCACCGGCTTGAATTTCCTGTGCGCCTGGCAGTTGTTCGAACAACACGCGGTGGCGGGCGCACGCCTGCATTTTGTCAGCGTGGAAAAGTACCCGCTGAGCCACGCCGACCTGCAGCGCGCCCTCGCCCTCTGGCCGGAACTGGCACCGTTCGCCGAGCAGCTGTTGGCGCAATACATCGCGATTCACCAAGGCTTCCAGCGGCTGGTACTGGATAACGGTCGAGTCACCCTGACGTTGCTGATCGGCGACGCCCTGGAGCAATTGCCGCAACTGGACGCGCAGGTCGACGCCTGGTTCCTCGACGGTTTCGCCCCGGCCAAGAACCCCGACATGTGGACTGCCGAGCTGTTCGCCGAACTGGCGCGGCTGGCGGCGCCGGGCTCGACCATCAGCACCTTTACCAGCACCGGCTGGGTACGGCGGTTGATCAACGCCGCCGGGTTCAAGATGAAGCGCACCCCCGGCATCGGCCACAAGTGGGAAATCCTGCGGGGTGAGTTTCTCGGCTGGCCCGCTGAAACGCCTGCGCCTGCCGCGGCAAAACCCTGGTTTGCGCGCCCACCTGCCGTTTCCGGTGAACGCCATGCACTGGTCATCGGTGGTGGCCTGGCCGGTTGCGCCACGGCGGCCAGCCTGGCGGCACGCGGCTGGCGCGTCAGTTTGCTGGAACGCCACGCGGCGCTCGCACAGGAAGCTTCCGGCAACCCGCAAGGGGTGTTGTACCTCAAGCTTTCCGCCCATGGCACGGCACTTTCGCAGTTGATTCTCAGCGGTTTCGGCCACACGCGGCGCCTGCTGGAACACCTGCAACGTGGCGTGGACTGGGATGGCTGCGGCGTGCTGCAACTGGCCTTCAACGCCAAGGAAGCCGAGCGCCAGGCACAACTGGCCGGCGCTTTTGCCCCGGACCTGTTGCACCTGCTGGATAAAGAGCAGGCACAGGCGCGCGCCGGGATAGCGCTGGAGCACGGCGGCTTGTTCTTCCCCGAGGGCGGCTGGGTTCACCCGCCGGCGCTGTGCGAATGGCAAGCCAGGCACCCGCTGATCGAAGTGCTCCAGCACCACGACGCCCTTGAGCTCAAGCAGGTCGACGGTCAGTGGCAGGCGTTGCAGGGCGATACGGTTCTGGCTCAAGCCAGTGTGGTCGTGCTGGCCGGCGCCGCCGAGATCAAGCGGTTTTCCTTCAGCGCTGACTTGCCCCTCAAGCGCATCCGCGGGCAAATCACTCGCCTGCCGCAAACGGCGCAAAGCCAGGCGTTGGCCACAGTGGTGTGCGCCGAGGGCTACGTCGCCCCGCCACGCCTGGGCGAGCACACCCTCGGTGCCAGTTTCGACTTCAAGAGCGATGACCTTACGCCCACGGTGGCCGAGCACGCGGGCAATCTGCAGATGCTGCGGGAAATCTCCCTCGATTTGCTGCAACGCCTGGGCGCCGACAGCCTGGCACCCGAACAGCTCGAAGGCCGCGCCGCCTTCCGTTGCACCAGCCCGGACTACCTGCCGATCGTCGGGCCGCTGGCGCAGCGAGAGGCGTTTGATCACACCTACGCCGCCCTCGGCAAAGACGCCCGGCAGGTCCCTGATGCGCCGTGCCCGTGGTTGCACGGCGTGTATATCAACAGTGGCCATGGCTCACGGGGGCTGGTCACCGCGCCACTCTGCGCAGAGCTGCTGGCCGCCTGGCTCGACAATGAGCCCCTGCCGCTGCCGCGCAGTGTCAGCGAAGCCTGTCACCCCAATCGGTTCGCGCTGCGTGCCCTGATCCGCGGTAACCCAGGCAAATCCTGAGGGCCATGACGGGCTCGCAACCCGTCAAGGCTCTTTGCCTTATAACGTATTGTTCTAAAACTCCCACAATTTACCCGGGTCAGTCTCTGGGTACCCGCCGTTTTGGCAGGCTGCATTTCTATCCCTCCCCAACGGAAAAACCGGTAAGGAATTTATGTGCGGATTAGCTGGAGAGTTACGTTTCGATCACCAACCTGCCGACCTGGCAGCGGTGGAACGAATCACCCATCACTTGGCACCACGCGGTCCTGACGCGTGGGGCTTCCATGCCCAGGGGCCGATTGCCCTGGGCCATCGACGCCTGAAAATCATGGACCTGTCGGATGGCTCCGCCCAACCGATGGTCGACGCCCAACTGGGCCTGTCCCTGGCGTTCAACGGCGCGATCTATAACTTCCCGGAATTGCGTGAAGAGCTGGAAGCCCTGGGCTACGCCTTCTATTCCGGTGGCGACACCGAGGTGCTGCTCAAGGGCTACCACGCCTGGGGCGAAGCCCTGCTGCCCAAGCTCAACGGGATGTTCGCCTTCGCCATCTGGGAGCGCGATGCCCAGCGCCTGTTTATCGCCCGTGACCGCCTCGGCGTGAAGCCGCTGTACCTGTCGCGCACCGGCCAGCGCCTGCGTTTTGCTTCGGCCTTGCCGGCGCTGCTAAAGGGTGGCGATATCAACCCGATCCTCGATCCGGTGGCCCTCAATCACTACCTGAACTTCCACGCCGTGGTGCCGGCGCCGCGCACCCTGCTGGCGGGCATTGAAAAGCTGCCGCCCGCCTCCTGGATGCGCATCGACGCCGATGGCAAGACTGAACAGAAAACCTGGTGGACCCTGCCCTACGGCCCCCACGCCGATGAAGCCAACCTGACCCTGGAAGACTGGACCGACCGCGTGCTCGACAGCACCCGCGAAGCCGTGGCGATTCGTCAGCGGGCGGCGGTGGATGTGGGCGTGCTGCTTTCCGGCGGTGTCGATTCCAGCATGCTGGTGGGTCTGTTGCGGGAAGTCGGCGTGCAGGACCTGTCGACCTTCTCCATCGGTTTTGAAGACGCGGGTGGCGAGCGCGGCGACGAGTTCCAGTATTCGGACTTGATCGCCAAGCATTACGGCACGCGTCACCACCAACTGCGTATCGCTGAAAGCGAAATCATCGAGCAATTGCCGGCGGCGTTCCGCGCCATGAGCGAGCCGATGGTCAGCCATGACTGCATTGCCTTCTACCTGCTGTCCCGGGAAGTGGCCAAGCATTGCAAGGTGGTGCAAAGCGGCCAGGGCGCCGATGAACTGTTCGCCGGTTACCACTGGTACCCGCAGGTGGATGGCGCAAGCGACCCGTACGCGGCCTACCGCGACGCATTTTTCGACCGCAGCTACGACGACTATGCCGCTACCGTCGCGCCGAAATGGTTGACCGCGAATGACGCCGCCGGTGACTTCGTGCGCGAGCATTTCGCCCAGCCCGGCGCCGATGCGGCGGTGGACAAAGCCCTGCGCCTGGACAGCACCGTGATGCTGGTGGATGACCCGGTCAAGCGCGTCGACAACATGACCATGGCCTGGGGCCTGGAAGCGCGCACGCCGTTTCTCGACTATCGCCTGGTAGAACTGTCGGCCCGCGTGCCGGGCAAATTCAAATTGCCGGACGGCGGCAAACAAGTGCTCAAGGAAGCGGCGCGCCGGGTGATCCCGAGCGAGGTCATCGACCGCAAGAAAGGCTACTTCCCGGTGCCCGGCCTCAAGCATTTGCAGGGTGACACCTTGAACTGGGTGCGTGAGCTGCTGCTGGACCCAAGCCAGGACCGCGGCCTGTTCAACCCGGCCATGCTCGACCGCCTGCTCACCGATCCCCAAGGCCAACTGACCCCGTTGCGCGGCTCCAAGCTGTGGCAACTGGCGGCGCTGAACCTGTGGCTCAGCGAACAAGGAATCTGATTCATGAAACCTCATGCCACGGCTTACAGCCAACGCTTGCTGCGAGGCCAGGCGCCCTCCTACGAGCGCCTGCAAGCCCGCTTCGCCGAAGACGGCAGCGAACTGGACCCCACGCCGATTGCCGTGCATTGCGGTTGGGGCCGGCTGTTGATCGGCCACACCTTCCCGGACCCGGCGAGCCTGGCCCTGGAGTTGCTCAACGAGCAGCCCGGCGAGCGGGATATCGCGCTGTATGTGGCGGCGCCGCAGCAGATCCTCGGGATTGATCCCCAGCAGTTGTTTCTCGACCCGTCCGATACCCTGCGCCTGTGGTTCACCGACTATCGCCCGGCAACCCGGGTGTTTCGCGGGTTCCGGATTCGCCGGGTACAAACCGAGGCGGACTGGCAGGCGGTGAACCAGCTGTACCAGGGGCGCGGCATGTTGCCGGTGGACCCGGCACTGCTGACGCCACGCCATCAAGGCGGCCCGGTGTATTGGCTCGCCGAGGACGAAGACAGCGGCGCGGTGATCGGCAGCGTGATGGGCCTGAACCACCAGAAGGCCTTTCACGATCCGGAGAACGGCTGCAGCCTCTGGTGCCTGGCGGTCGACCCGCAATGTACCCGCCCCGGGGTGGGTGAAGTGCTGGTGCGCCACTTGATCGAACACTTCATGAGCCGTGGCCTGAGCTACCTCGACCTGTCGGTGTTGCACGACAACCGCCAGGCGAAAAGTCTCTACGCCAAGCTTGGCTTTCGCGCGCTGACCACCTTCGCCATCAAGCGCAAGAACGGGATCAACCAGCCGCTGTTCCTCGGCCCTGGCCCACAGGCGGAGTTCAATCCCTATGCGCGGATCATCGTCGAGGAAGCCCATCGGCGCGGGATTGACGTGCAGGTGGACGATGCCGATGCCGGCTTGTTTACCCTGAGCCACGGTGGCCGCCGGGTGCGCTGCCGCGAATCCCTCAGCGACCTGACCAGCGCCATCAGCATGACGTTGTGCCAGGACAAGAGCCTGACCCACAAGGTGTTCAAGGCCGCAGGCCTGAACCTTCCGGCCCAGCAATTGGCCGGCAGTGCCGATGACAACCTGGAGTTTCTCGACGAGCACCAGCGCATTGTGGTCAAGCCGCTGGATGGCGAACAAGGCCAGGGTGTGGCGGTGGATTTGCAGACCATTGAAGACGTGCAAAAAGCCATTGAAGCGGCCCGCCAATTCGACACCCGTGTACTGCTGGAAAGCTTCCACGAAGGCCTCGACCTGCGAATTCTGGTGATCGGCTTTGAAGTGGTCGCCGCCGCCATTCGCCGCCCGGCGGAAGTCACCGGCGATGGCCAGCATTCCATTGGCGCGTTGATCGAAGCCCAGAGCCGCCGACGCCAGGCCGCCACCGATGGCGAAAGCAAAATCCCCCTGGACCATGAAACCCAACGCACCCTGCAGGCGGCCGGCTACGACTACAACAGCATCCTGCCCCGTGGCGAACGCCTGGCGGTGCGGCGTACCGCCAACCTGCACACCGGCGGTTGCCTGGAAGACGTCACCGCCATCCTCCACCCGACCCTGGTGGACGCCGCCGTGCGCGCCGCCCGTGCCCTCGACATTCCCATGGTGGGCCTGGACCTGATGGTGCCGGCCGCCGACCAACCGGACTACGTGTTTATCGAAGCCAACGAACGGGCCGGGCTGGCCAACCATGAACCGCAGCCGACGGCTGAAAAGTTCGTGGACCTGTTGTTCCCGCATAGCCAACCGACGGCGTGAATGATCGTTCCCACGCTCTGCGTGGGAACGCAGCCCGTGACGCTCCGCGTCACAAGAGAGGACGCAGAGCGTCCCATGAGGCATTCCCACGCAGAGCGTGGGAACGATCATCCTCAACTCATCAGGAGTCTTTATGACCCGAACCATCCCCGAACCGGATCTCGCTTACCTGCAAAAAGTGCTGCTGGAAATGCTCGCCATTCCCAGCCCCACCGGGTTTACCGACACCATCGTGCGCTACGTTGCCGAGCGCCTTGAAGAACTGGGTATTCCGTTTGAAATGACCCGGCGCGGCACCATCCGCGCCACCCTCAAGGGCCAGAAAAACAGCCCTGACCGCGCCGTTTCCGCGCACCTGGACACCATCGGCGCCGCCGTGCGGGCGATCAAGGACAATGGCCGCCTGACCCTCGCGCCGGTCGGCTGCTGGTCCAGCCGTTTTGCCGAAGGCAGCCGCGTCAGCCTGTTCACCGATAACGGCGTGATCCGTGGCAGCGTGCTGCCGTTGATGGCCTCCGGTCACGCGTTCAATACGGCCGTGGATGAAATGCCCATCAGTTGGGACCACATCGAACTGCGCCTGGATGCCTACTGCGCCACCCGCGCCGACTGTGACTCCCTGGGTATCAGCGTCGGCGATTTCGTCGCCTTCGACCCGCTGCCGGAGTTCACCGAGAGCGGGCATATCAGCGCCCGCCACCTGGACGATAAAGCCGGGGTTGCCGCGCTGCTGGCGGCGCTCAAGGCGATTGTCGACAGCGGCCAGCCGCTGCTGATCGACTGCCATCCGCTGTTCACCATCACCGAAGAAACCGGCAGTGGTGCGGCGGCGGCATTGCCGTGGGATGTGAGTGAGTTCGTCGGCATCGACATTGCGCCGGTGGCCCACGAGCAGCACTCCAGCGAGCACGCGGTGAGTGTGGCGATGCAGGATTCCGGCGGGCCGTATGACTATCACCTGTCCCGCCACCTGCTGCGCCTGGCGGCGGAAAATGAGCTACCGGTGCGTCGCGACCTGTTTCGCTACTACTTCAGCGACGCGCATTCGGCGGTGACCGCCGGCCACGACATTCGCACCGCACTGCTGGCATTCGGTTGCGATGCCACCCATGGTTATGAGCGCACGCACATCGACAGCCTCGCCGCGCTGAGTCGCCTGCTGGGCGCGTACATCCTCAGCCCGCCGGTGTTCGCCAGCGATGCACAGCCGGCCAAGGGCTCCCTCGACCGGTTCAGTCACCAGATCGAACACGACACACAAATGGAGAGTGATACCCGCGTGCCGTCGGTGGACAGCCTGGTGGGCCAAAAAACCTGAGACTGGCAACTCGGATCCCGGCGCAGTAGCATCGCCGGGATTCCCTAGCCGAGGCTTGTATGCTGATTCCCTACGATGCACTTGAAGTCGACACCCTGACACGCCTCATCGAAGACTTCGTGACCCGCGACGGCACCGACAATGGTGACGACACACCTCTGGAAACCCGGGTGCTGCGGGTACGCCAGGCGCTGACCAAGGGCCAGGCGCTGATTGTTTTCGACCCCGAGAGCGAGCAGTGCCAGTTGATGCTCAAGCACGATGTGCCCAAGCACCTGTTCGACTGAGACTCAAGGATTGGGCACAGGCACTGGATGGGTGTTGGCCTGCTGCCCGTGGCGACTGAGGATCTTCTGATAGACCTCCGCCCGGTGCACATTGACCCCCACCGGCGCTTCCACACCCAGCTTCACTTGGGTGCCGTTCACTTCCAGAATGCGCAAGGTGATCTGGCCACCCACCGAAATTATTTCACCTACCGCGCGGCTTAATACCAGCATGGGGTTCGTCCTTTTTAAGTTACCGAACCCCGACCATGCGCTCCCTGCCTGGCACCATCAATGGCCTTCAGGTTAAACAGGCATGCCTTACACATCAGGGTAAATTACCCTACAGACAGGCAGTGAACAATCTCGAATTACACCCAAGAACCAAACGATATGTTCAAATTTGCAGGCGCTCTCTGTGGCGAGGGAGCTTGCTCCCGCTGGGGTGCGAAGCAGCCCCCAATAAGGTCAATGCATTCTTTCAGGAAGACTTGGGCGGCTGGTTTTGGGGCTGCTTCGCACCCCAGCGGGAGCAAGCTCCCTCGCCACAACAAGCCCTCGCCACATCAGGTGCTCACCTGAAATTCAACCTTTTACCGCCTGCGACTGAGCTTTCGCCCGCATCTTGTCCGCCATCACGGTCATCTCGTCATACAGCAGTTGCGGATTCTTCTGTTTCAGTGCCCAGGCCATGCGCCCCTGCTCGTGGGGCAGGATCATGAATTGCCCTTGCGCCACTTGCTGGTAGATGTAGTCGGCGATTTCTGCGGCGGTGATCGGCGAGCTTTCCAGCAGCTTGCCCACCTGGGCTTTCATCGCCGGCGTCGGCCCGCGGAACGAGTCCAGCAGGTTCGTCTGGAAGAAGGATGGGCACACCACATGCACGCCGACTTCCTGTTGCTTGAGTTCCACCAGCAGGCTCTCCGAGAGCGCCACCACCCCGGCCTTGGCCACGTTGTAGTTGCTCATGGCCGGGCCCTGCATCAGGGCGGCCATGGACGCGATGTTGATGATGCGGCCCTTGCTCTTTTCCAGCAGCGGTAGGAAGGCTTTGCAGCCCTTGACCACGCCCATCAGGTTGATCGCGATCTGCCAGTCCCAGTCTTCCAGGGACAGTTCGCTGAAGAACCCGCCCGATGCGACACCGGCGTTGTTGACGATCACGTCGATGCCACCGAGCTTTACCTCACAGGCCTGTGCGAACGCGGTGAGCTGGCTGTAGTCGCGCACGTCGCAACGCTGGGTGAAGCCGTCACCACCGGCCTGGCGTACAAGCTTGAGGGTTTCTTGCAGGCCCGCTTCGCTGACGTCCGACAAGGCCAGTTGCCAACCCTCGCGGGCCCAGCGCAGAGCGATTTCGCGACCCAGGCCAGAACCGGCGCCGGTGATCATCATGCGATTTTGCATAGGAAAGTAGCCTTGTGGTTCACGGAAGAAGTGAGCCGCAGTGTAGCGAAGGTTTTTCCCGCACCCACGCACCATCAGACTGCTGAATGCCCCAGGCAAACCGTGGGCCGGGTCGGATAGCGGGAAACCCGCCAAGTTCCATTTATTTGAACTAAGGACAGTTATTTGCAACGGGGTTAAAGGAAATAAGCAAGTTAGCGAAAAGCTTTAAAAAAACACGGAATTTTCTGCCAAACACATGGGTCGGAGTTATTAAGGCGTCCGTATCAGTTGTCGGGCCTATCCGTTAAATACCAGGTCTTTTCAGAAGACAATAAGGAAAACAAAACATGAGCCTCATTCTTATCATTATTCTGATCCTCCTGCTGGTCGGCGGTCTTCCAGTGTTCCCTCACTCACGCAATTGGGGTTACGGGCCATCGGGTATTCTCGGTACTGTGTTGGTAGTGCTGTTGATTCTGTTGTTGCTCGGCAAGATATAACGCGTTCCAGCGTGCAAAAAAAAGAGGCCTTGAAAGGCCTCTTTTTTTATGCGCGGGTATTTAGTCCGGCTTGCCGTCCACTACACCGGCGGTGTTGTCCAGCAGGCTCTTGGTAGCGGTCTGCAGGAACGATTCGAGCTTCTGCTTCAACGCAGCCTCGTCCGGCGACTCTGGAATCACTTTCCCGGTCGGGTTGGCGCCCAGTTCGTATTCCCACAACTTCGGCGGCATTTCCTTGGGCAGTACCAGCACGCGGTCACCGGTGAGCAAGGCGACGGTCTGGTCGCTGCCCGACGGCTTGATCACGCCAAAGCCCTTGTCACCTTCCGGCAGGTTGAGCAGGTCACGGCCCCAGCACTGGTGCAGGGTGTCACCGCCCAGGCGGCCCATAATGGTCGGCACGATGTCGATCTGGGTGCCCACGGTGTGGTCACGCTCGCCGAACTTCTCCTGCATGCCCGGTGCGATCATCAGCATCGGCACGTTGAAGCGGCCCAGGTCCATCTCGGTGATCTGCTGCTCGTTGCCGAAGCCGTGGTCGCCCACGATCACGAACAGGGTTTCCTTGAAGTACGGCTCCTTGCGGGCCTTTTCAAAGAACTGGCCCAAGGCCCAGTCGGAGTAGCGCATGGCCGTCAAATGCTCGTTGAGGCTGCCACGGTCGGTGACCTTCTCGACCGGCAATGGCGTCGGCAACGCGTACGGCGTGTGGTTGGACAGGGTTTGCAGCAGCGCATAGAACGGCTTGCCGCCTTCACGGGCCTTCAACTCTTCCAGGCCACGGTTGAACATGTCCTGGTCGGACACGCCCCAGGTCGGGTCCGAGAACACCGGGTTGACGAAGTCATTACGCCCGATGAAGTTGGTCATGCCCTGGTTGCTGAAGAAGCCCGACTGGTTATCCCAGGCGAAGTCGCCGTTGTAGACGTACACGTCATCGAAATCGCGATGGCTGAGCAACTGCGGCAGGCCCGACAGCTTGTGGCTGCCTTCCGGGGTCTGCATCAGGTATTCGAAACCCGGCAGGTTCGGGAAGCAGGCCATGGTGGCGAACATACCCTGGTGGGTGTGGGTGCCGTTGGAGAAGAAGCGGTCGAACAGCAGGCCTTCCTTGGACAGTTTGTCGAAGTACGGCGTGATGTTGCCCGGGCGGCCCAGGGCGCCCACCGAGTGACCGGCGAAGCTTTCCATCAGGATAACCACGACGTTCTTGATCGGCAGGGTCTTCTCGGCCGGCGGCGTGAAGTCACGGCGTACCGCGGCGGTGTCGGTGTCGACCAGTTTCTCGGTCGGCAATACCAGCATGTCGCGCACGGTCTGGGTGGCCAGCGGCTGCTCCAGGGTGGCTTTCCAGATGTTCGAACGCTCCTCGGAGAAGCGCGATTTCGCCGCCGCAATCAGCGACAAGGTACCGTTGAGGCCCAACTGGTTGGCGAAGTTCGAGTCGGTGGTGTACACGTCGCCCCAACGCAGTGGCGGGCCCTGGCGCAGGGTGCCACGGATGGCGACCACGGCGACCAGCAGGCAGACCACGAACACCGCGATGCGCGTGTACCACGGCGCTACCTGGCGAGTGCCGATGCTGCCACCGCTGAACGGGCCGCGTGGGCGCGTTGCACGGTCGGCGCCTTTGAAGGCGATGCTCAGGATCAGCGTACCCACGGCCCAGGCCAGCAGGTAGCGCACCACCGGGAAACCGTACCAGAGCATGCTCATCACGGTTTTCGGGTCTTCCTTCACGTACTGGAAGACCAGGCCGTTGAGGCGCTGGTGGAACTCGCGGTAGAAGTCCATTTCCATCAGGCCCAGGAACAGCGCGATACTGGACGCGACCGTCAGCCACAAGCGGAAGAACCCGCGCGCCGCCATGGCCCGTACGCTGAACAACGCCAGCAGCAGCGGCACCAGCACGTACATCACCAGGCGGATATCCAGGCGCAGGCCGTTGGCGAACGCTTCAAGGAAAGTCGAGGCCGGTGTGTCGAGGATCATCTCGCGGTTGTAGACCAGCAGCGCCAGGCGCAGCAGGGAGAACATCACCATCATGATCAAGGCACAAAGCAGCGTGTACGCCAGATGGGATTTGACGGTCGGTTGCAGCAAGCGATTAGAAGCTCGCTGCTGATTCAGGGCGTCCGGGTTTGCCATGTCGTTTTAGGACCCATTGGAAGTTTAAGTTGCGAATGAATACAGCGGCGCCCCGCCCTCGCCCAGGCAGGCTGGGGTAGACGGTGAACGCAATGGCGCAAATGGTGCCCGATCAACGCCGGCAACGCCATTGATTACTCAATCCGGCCAGTGTTTGAGACTCGTCTTAGAGCATCCGACAGGAAAAATAGCCGGCGAATTGTCTTGGATGGAATGTGAAAATTCTGTGCAGCGAATATCTCGAAACACAATAACGGGCGTACGGAAACAGATGTGGGAGCGGGCTTGCTCGCGAATACGGTAAATCAGTCGATACATCAGGTGACTGTTACACCGTATTCGCGAGCAAGCCCGCTCCCACACTTACTGTGCCCGCTCTGGATAGCGTTGTTTGGATCAGATCCGCACGTTACCGCGCGGCCCGGCGATCGCCCAGATGATCAAGCCCAGTACCGGCAGCAGCAGGATCAACAGGATCCACAACACTTTGGCGCCGGTACTCGCGCCGCTTTTGAACACGTTGATGATCGCCCAGATATCCAGCGCGAGGATGATCAACCCGATCAGACCATTAAAAGTGGAACCCATGGTGTCGCTCCTAAGTGAGGGCTTGCCTGCTTAGGATAGTCAGCCGTGGCCAGGGGTTCCGTTTTATTTCAGACGTGTACCGCAACCCGCAGGGCTTCCAGCGATGGTTCGCCCTTTATGCCGGTTTCAGCACACAACTCCAGCACCCGTGGCACGTCGTCGCCGTAGACCAGCACAGCCTGGATCTCGTCGTCCAGCAACTGGCTGAAGTTCATCAGCACGTAGCCGCCGTTCTCCGGGTTGAGGGCACTCATCTGGATCTGGATGCGGTTCAGCGCGGTCAGGGCTTCGGTCTTGGCCAGTTGCTTGGGCTTGAGGTTGAACGCCACGCCGGGGCCAAAGGAGGCGACGATCTGGGCGAACAGGTCCAGGTAGGTGTCGGCCTGGAACAGCACGGTGTCAGGCAGGCTGCCGACGACGATCCACTCACCCAGGGGAATCGGGAAAGTGTCGTCGTAGTTGATGTCGGGGTTGGCGACCAGGAAAGCGTCGGGATCGGCGTAGGCCTGGGCCGCTTCGTCAGCCACCTTGGCGATCTCGGGTTCGCTCATGCAGCCGGAGCTGATTTTGCTGATGAGTTCGACGAGTGCGGTTTTCATGGGGTGGTCCTGTGGCGGGGCTGATTTTGAGGGCGCAAAGCCTACACCAGTTTTTGCAACTGCGCCGCCGTATCCACCGCCCCCATGGTCTGGGCCGCTGCCAGCGCGGTCACGCCCTGGGCATCGGTGGCCTTGGGATTGGCGCCCTGGCTGATCAGGTAGTCCACCATTTCGGTACGGTTGAACATCGCCGCCATCATCAAGGCGGTGCGACCATCAGAGGATGCGCCTTCGACCAACGCTCCGCCTTCGATCAATGCCTTGACCACCGGCAGGTTGCCCTTGAACGCCGCGCCGGCAATCGGCAGCTGGTTCTTGTCGTTGGCAATCTGGGGGTCGGCCTTGAATTCCAGCAGCACTTTCACCGCGTCCACATGGCCATGGTAGGCCGACAGCATCAACAGCGTATCGCCATTGTGGTTGCGCAGGTTCGGCGGCAAGCCCTTGGCCAGCAACGCCGCCAGCATCGCGGCATCGCCCTTGCGCGCCACGTCGAACACCTGCTCGGCAAATTCGGCGGCTTCGTCTTCGGTCATTTGTTTGGCTTGGTCTGACATGTGGGGCTCCTTGTCTGGTGTTTCATAAGGCGCCCAGTCTCGCGATGGAGTTCCCCACTGTCATGCCTTTTTTCCCAAAAGCGGCGATAGGCAGAATCAATAACGGAACTTGCCCGCCTGGATATCCGCCAACAGTTGCCCGGTGACCGGCACATAACTGTCCGACCCAGGCAACCAGGCAAAGATCGGATCATCACCGGCCTTGCCCGGGTCGAACGCTTCCTCCTTGAGTTTCACCTTCTGGTATTTGAAGGTGCCCGTGGTTTCCATCTTCACCTTGATCCGCAGGAACAACGGCACCGCATACGCGGGCAATTGCCCGTGGGCGAAGGTCAGCAACTCGCGCATGTCCAGGGAAGCCAGGGATTCGGCAGGCGTAATGGCCGCCATGCCCGCGCGGCCGTTGGTGTTTTCAATCTCCACGCCGTAGGCCACCACTTCGGAAATCTGCGGGTGCTGCAGGAAGATGTTCTCGACTTCGGTGGTGGAGACGTTTTCACCTTTCCAGCGGTAGGTGTCCCCCAGCCGGTCAACGAATTGGGCGTGGCCGAAGCCGATATTGCGCAACAGGTCGCCGGTGTTGAAATACCGGTCGCCCTTCTCGAACACGTCGCTGAGCACCACCTTGCGGTTCTTCTCGGGGTCGGTGTAGCCGTCGAACGGTGCCTTGTCATCGATCCTGGCCAGCAGCAGCCCCTGGCCCCCCTTGGGCACTTCGCGCATGAAACCGTCGGCGCCGCGAATCGGCTCACAGCTGTCATGGGCGTAGTCCACCAGTGCCCAGTGCATCAGGGAAAAGCCGATGGTGTTGTCGAAGTTCAGCACATTGGTGAAGCCGATGTTGCCGTCACTGGCGGCGTACAGCTCGCAGATATGATCAACGCCAAAGCGCTGCTTGAACTCAGCCCAAACCCCAGGGCGCAGGCCGTTGCCGATCATCTTCGTCACCCGGTTATCCAGGTCGCGCCCGTGGGCAGGCTGGTCGATCAGGTAGCGGCACAGCTCGCCGACATAACCCAGGGTGGTCGCATTGAATTTGCGCACATCGTCCCAGAACTGGCTGGCGCTGAACTTGCGGCGAATCGCGAACCCCGACGCCCCGGCAATCGCCGAACCCCAGCACACGCACAGGCCAGTGGCGTGATACAGCGGCAAGGTGCAATAGACGACATCCTCGGGCCCCATATCCAGGGCGATGGTGCCGAAACTGGCCGAGGACTTCATCCAGCGGCCATGCTTGAAAATGCCGGCCTTGGGCAAGCCGGTGGTGCCGGAGGTGTAGATATAGAAGCAAGGGTCGTTGAAAAAAATCTGCTGGGTGCTGGCGGGGTTTTCCACCGGGCAGTCGGCGCTGGCAGCCATCAGGTCGACGTAATCCGGCGGCACATGGCTGTGCTGCTGATCGGCAATAAACCAGGTTTTATCCGCCTCGATGGCCACCTGGCTGCGCACGGCCTCGTAGGCCCCTACCAACTCGGCTCCCACCACGATGGCCGCCGGTGCCACCAGGTTGAGGCTATGTACCAGCGCCGACTGGGTTTGCGAGGTATTGAGCATCGCGCAAATGCCGCCCACCTTGGCCACGGCCAGTACGCTGAGCAACAACTCGGGGCGGTTCTCGATAAACAACGCCACCACGTCGCCCTTGCCGATCCCCTGCTGCTGCAGGTAGTGAGCCATGCGGTTGGCCTGCTGGTTGGCCTGGCGGTAGCTCAGCACCGTGTCGCCATACAGCAGCGCGGCGCCGTCGGGGTTGCGTTGGGTGGCTTGTTCAAAGGTCCAGCCCAGGCCGCACGGCTGGTCGGGATCGGTGATGTTGGCAACGCGGATTCCGCGCACCAGGCGCGGCAGCGCACGGACAATGGTGGGCACCTTACGCAGCATCATGCCCCAGGTGATCATGTCACTTGGCGGGTGGTTCATGGCGGGAACGTCCTTTTTCTTATTGTTCGTATGACCCTCAAGGCACCCATCGCACTGTAAGACCCGCGCCGAATGCCTTGCAGGAAAATACGCCAGCCGTTCTTCGGCTGTACACGCAGGATTTGAAAAGTTTTGTATCCCGAAAGGAAAAGGAATTTAGCGCACCGCCAGGTGGTCACTATGGAAGACGTGCCTTGCGTGCCAGCGGTGAAACACTTGGCAAAACCCCGCAAAATGCAGGATGCACGATGGCCATTCATGCAAATTGCACGAAACTGAAATTCTTAAAATTTTATAAACATTTGATTTATAAGGATTTTTTAAGATAGTCAGTACTGGCACAATCACTGCACCTATCACTCCACGCTGCAAAACATGAGCTAACGGAGCTGATAGACATGAGCCTGATCCAAGATAAATTTTCTTCTGTGTTCTCCAATTTCGACGTCACCACCCAGGCGCGTCCTGATGGCGGCATCCTGCTGACCTTGCGTAACAGCGAAGGCAAGCAGATCAAACGTTCGATCTCTTATCAGCAACTGCACACGGCCGACCAACTGACGTGGGTCATCAGCGCCATTCGCCGCGACCTGGCTGAACAAGCCAGCGACCTGCCACAGATTTCGATGCTGCAAAGCCAGAACCGCTTTGCCCTGCCGACCTACCATTCGGCTTGACCGTCATGCAGGACCCGAACAGGTCGTGGTGCCGTTGCGCACCACGGCCTTTTTTTATTTGCACAATCCCTGTTTCACTGCCTCGTTCACGGCCTGGACCCGGTTAGTCACCTGCAACTTGCCGTAGATGTTGCGCAGGTGAAACTTCACCGTGGCCTGGGAGATGGAGCGAATCCTGCTGATTTCCCACACCGTCTTGCCCTCGACCGCCCAATGCAGGATTTCCCGTTCCTTTGGGGTCAAGGGTTTACCCGACAACATCGCACGCGCCTTGCGGTTGGCAACCGGCGCGCTGTCCGTTTGCGTGGACGGTTGTTCCTGTGGCTCCGAACCGCTCATGCAGGCCTCTCTCTTCATATAGGTCTTGTAACGCCCGAAGTCGGATTACTCCTATTGACAGGCGAATAAATATTGAGACCAGAGAGAGTTACACAAAGAGTGGAAGTAACAAGTAAGGTCAACGATAAACAGCTGTTACCCACAAACTTTCAAGTTTATTCCTACAGCGATTTCCAACCTGAAGGAATTGAAGTTAAAAAAATGCCCCCTGTTCAGGAGGCATTGCCGGACGAACTTAGTCATCAAGCCGGGGAAAACCCTCGGCGATCGCGTCGCCGGTCAGCATGACCGCCAGCCCTTCAGGGTCACTGAACAGGCGGATCGCCACAAAGTGCGGGTTCTCCCCCATATCAAACCAGTGCGGGATGCCGCTCGGCACCAAGATCAGGTCGTTTTTCTCGCAGAACACCGCGTACACATAATCTTCGATGTGCAAGGTAAACAGCCCACGACCCGCTACGAAAAAACGCACGTGGTCTTGGGCCATGCGGTGTTCGTCGAGTCGCTCGGCGCGCAATTGGGCTTTCTGCGGGTGATCGTTGCTGACGCGGAGCACATCAACGGTGGTGTAGCCGCGCTCGGTCATCAGCTTGTCGATGGGCGCCTGGTAGGCGGCGATAATCTCAACCTCGCTGGCCCCGGGCTCAAGTCGGGTAGCCGCCTGCCAGCGATCGAACCCCACACCCAGCTCGGCCAGGGTCGAGGCGATATCGTCCTGGTGAGTCAGGACCTTGTTCGGGGTGTCGGGGGTGCAGACGTGGTAAACCGCGAGATAGCTCATCAAACTCTTCCTCTGTCACGGGAGCCGCTCATGGCCGCTCCTCTTGCAATCGAATGCCAATGATTAGGGCGGCGGCCAGGGCCGCGATGCTGGCAATGCTGAAGGTCAGGGTCGGCCCCAGCAGGTTCCAGCTGTAACCTGAATAGAGTGCGCCCAGCGCACCGCCGGTACCGGCCAGTGCCGCATACAGTGCCTGGCCCTGCCCTTGCTGGCGAGCACCAAAGCTGCGTTGCACGAACTGGATGGCCGCCGCGTGGAAGCTGCCGAAGGTCGCCGCGTGCATCACCTGCGCCAGCAACAGCACCCAGAAGAATTCGGCAAACGAGCCCAGCAGCAACCAGCGCAGTGCGGCCAGCAGGAAACTCGCCATCAATACCCGGCGTACCGAAAAGCGCGTGAGAATCCGGCTCATGGCCAGGAACATCAAGACTTCCGCCACCACGCCCAGCGCCCACAACATGCCGATCACGCCACGGCTGTAACCGAGGTGTTCAAGGTGCAGGGTGAGGAAGGTGTAGTACGGGCCGTGGCTCATTTGCATCAGCGCCACGCAGGCATAAAACGCGAGGACGCCGGGGCTGCGCAGTTGCCGCAAAAAGCCGTCACCGGCCAGGCGGTTGCCCTGGGCCGGCGGCTGCGCATTCGGCACCCAGAGGCTCGCGCCGATGATGCCGGCCATGATCACCACGACCACCACCGGGTAGATATCCAGGCTCAGCCAGTCGAACAAGCGGCCCATGATCACCACGGTGAGGATAAAACCGATGGAGCCCCACAACCGCACCTGGCTGTAGCGCGAGGTCTGGCCTTGCAGGTGCGCGAGGGTGATGACTTCAAACTGCGGCAGGACCGCGTGCCAGAAGAACGCGTGCAAGGCCATCACCAGCGCCAGCCAGGCGTAAGTCTTGCTGACAAAGATCAACGAGAAACTCACCAGGGTGCACACCGCGCCAAAGCGCACGATGGCCAGGCGCCGGCCGGTGTAGTCCCCCAGCCAGCCCCACAGGTTGGGTGCCACGCAGCGCATCAGCATGGGGATGGCCACCAGCTCGCCGATGCGCGCGCTGGAGAACCCAAGGTGATCGAAGTACAACGCCAGGAACGGCGCCGTCGCCCCCAGCAGGGCGAAATAGAACAGGTAGAAGCTGGAGAGTCGCCAGTATGGAAGGGCTTGCGTCAGCATAAGTGACTTGTGGCGAGCGAGCCTGCTCGCGCTGGGGCGAGAAGCTCCCCCACTAGAAGCGCCGCAGTTCTCCAGGTCCTACCGGGTTGCAGGCTTTGGGGCCGCTGCGCAGCCCAGCGCGAGCAAGCTCGCTCGCCACACACGGTCACAGCTGGCCCAATACCGGAGTACTGACTTTTACGTCGGCGTTTTGCCCACGATGGCGCAGCAGGTGGTCCATCAACACGATGGCCATCATCGCTTCGGCAATCGGCGTGGCGCGGATGCCGACGCAAGGGTCGTGACGGCCCTTGGTGATCACGTCCACCGGGTTGCCGTGCACATCGATCGAACGGCCTGGCGTGGTGATGCTGGACGTCGGCTTGAGGGCCAGGTGCGCAACGATCGGCTGGCCGGAGGAAATGCCGCCGAGAATGCCGCCGGCGTTGTTGCTGAGGAAACCTTCCGGGGTCAGCTCGTCACGGTGCTCGGTGCCACGCTGGGCCACACAATCGAACCCGGCGCCGATTTCCACGCCCTTGACCGCGTTGATGCTCATCAGCGCGTGGGCCAGTTCGGCATCGAGGCGGTCGAAGATCGGCTCGCCCAGGCCCGGCATCACGCCTTCGGCAACCACGGTGATCTTGGCGCCGACGGAATCCTGGTCGCGGCGCAACTGGTCCATATAGGCTTCCAGTTCCGACACTTTGTCCGGGTCTGGGCAGAAAAAGGCGTTGTCTTCGACGCTGTCCCAGGTCTTGAACGGGATTTCGATCGGGCCCAACTGGCTCATGTAGCCGCGGATCACGATGCCCTGGGTCGCCAGGAACTTCTTCGCAATCGCCCCGGCCGCCACGCGCATCGCGGTTTCGCGCGCCGAGCTGCGGCCACCGCCACGGTAGTCGCGCTCGCCGTATTTGTGGTGGTAGGTGTAGTCGGCGTGGGCCGGGCGGAACAGGTCCTTGATCGCCGAGTAGTCCTTGGACTTCTGGTCGGTGTTGCGAATCAGCAGGCCGATGGCGCAGCCGGTGGTGCGGCCCTCGAACACGCCCGAGAGGATTTCGACTTCGTCGGCTTCCTGGCGCTGGGTGGTGTGGCGGCTGGTGCCGGGCTTGCGGCGGTCGAGGTCACGCTGCAGGTCTTCCAGGGACAACTCGAGGCCCGGCGGGCAGCCGTCGACAATGGCGACCAACGCCGGGCCATGGCTTTCGCCCGCGGTGGTAACAGTGAACAGCTTGCCGTAGGTATTGCCGGACATGCAGGGCGCTCCGTGAAATCAGTTGAATCAAGTCAACCGTAATAACTTAAGGCGGCCAGTATACGCAGGCTAACCGACTAGTTCATCCTCGAAACCTTACCGGTAGACGTTGGTCCAACCGGCACCTTCCTCATGATGGCGCGATGATGCTGCGAGTTCTGCTTTTGACCCTCACTCTGTTTTCCAGCCTTGGCTTCGCCGCCTCCCCTGTCGTGCTGCAACGGCCCATCAGCCTGGACACCGGCAGTGGCGAGCTGTTTGGTTCGCTGTTGTTGCCCAAATCCGACAAGCCGGTGCCGGTGGTGCTGATCATCGCCGGCTCCGGGCCCACCGACCGCAACGGCAACAGCGCCGACGGCGCACGCAACGACAGCCTCAAGCGCCTGGCCTGGGTGCTGGCCAGGCACAACATCGCCAGCGTGCGCTACGACAAGCGCGGCGTGGCCGCCAGCCTTGCCGCCACCCCCGATGAACGCAACCTGACCCTGGATGCCTACGTGTCCGACGCCGTGGCCTGGGGCAAGTTGCTCAAGGCCGACCCACGTATGGGCCCGCTGATTGTGCTGGGCCACAGCGAAGGTGCACTGGTGGCTGCCCTCGCCGCCCCGCAGCTCAACCCGGCCGGGGTGATTTCCCTGTCGGGCAGTGCGCGCCCGGTGGACCAGGTGATCCGCCAGCAACTGGCCGACCATATGCCTCCAGCGCTGTTACTGCGCAGCAACCAGATTCTCGATCACCTCAAGGCCGGCCAGGTGGACGCCGATGTGCCCACCCCCCTTGAGGGCATTTTCCGCCCCAGCGTGCAGCCCTATCTGATCAGCCTGTTCCGCGCCGACCCTTCGGCGGCCTTTGCCAAATTGACCATGCCGGCGCTGATCGTCCAGGGCACCAATGACCTGCAGGTCGGCGTGGCCGATGCGCAACAATTGCAGAAGGCCAAGCCCGACGCCGAGCTGACGGTGATCGAAGGCATGAACCACGTGATGCGCATCGTGCCCAACAACGTGAAGCAGCAACTGGAGTCCTATAACGACCCGCAGTTGCCGCTGGCGGCTGAACTGGGCACCCGCCTGGTTCGCTTTATCGACGGACTTCGCGCCAGTTAAGCGAGTATTGCCCTCCAGTCCTGAGCAAAACGGCCGATAAGCCAAGGGTCGACAGCAAAAGCCTGTCGGCCCGCAGAGCTTGGACAGGATCGCGCCGAATGACGAACACCGAAGCAACACCCGAACCTACCGCCGACACCACGGCTGACACCGAGGCCGCCGCATCGGCCGCGTTACCGTGGGCGGAGGTGCAGGCCGAACATTTCAAGATGCTGCGCCTGGCCCCTTTGGCCACCGACCGTGCCACGGGCGTGCGGCCCCTGCGCTTTGTGCAGTTTGGCTGGGCCGAACGCAACAACAAGGACCACAGCCTGCTGCGCATGGTCATTCAGTTACCGGGCCAGCGGGTGCGCCGGGAACAGAACCATTTGGATATCTGGGTCGATCACGCGACCCATCGGGTGCACTTTGGCCCGGGCAACAGCCTGGAGATCGAGCCGGCTAACCGCGGCATCGGCCGTTTCCTGGTAGCCCAGGGCGCCGCCTGGGCGAAAAAGAAGTGGTCGCACTACCGCGTCGACGGCGTCGACCTGGCCAACAAGGACGCCCTCAACGAAGCCACGCGCCTGCGTCGGGATCACTTCCTGCGTATCCAGGGCTTTGATGTTGCGTACGCCGATGTCCAGCATTTGAAGGGCAACGTGCAGCCGGGCAAGGTCAGCGATGTGCTGGACAGCTGGAACACCGAAAAGCTGCAGTTCGTGGAGATTCTGGAAGCGGCGCAGATGCTGCAACAGGCCGAGCAGAACCTGGCGGAACAGGAAGTGAAACTGCGCAAGGAAGAGGAAAAAGTCATCAAGTTCAAGCGCGAAGACAGCGGGTTGCGCTTCACGATTACGTGCCTGGTGGCGTTTACCGTGTTTCAGGCGGGGTTGTTGATCTGGATTGCGACGCATCGGTAATCCGGTTTATCAATTGAAACCGGATCAAAATGTGGGACCGGGCTTGCTCGCGAATGCGGTGTGTCAGTCACCGGATATCTTGACTGAGCCACCGCATTCGCGAGCAAGCCCGCTCCCACACTGACCGCGTTACCCACTTGGAAGCGGTTAAACCCTGGCGGCAAACACCGCCTGATGCGCCCGGCACTGCTCGGCCGTCAACATGAACACGCCATGCCCGCCGCGCTGGAACTCCAGCCAGGCGAAGTCCACTTCGGGGTACAACGCCTCGACGTGAACCTGGCTGTTGCCCACCTCGACAATCAACAGGCCCTTCTCGGTCAAGTGATCTGCCGCCTCGGCCAGCATCCGCCGAACCAGGTTCAAGCCGTCGTCACCGCAGGCCAGGCCCAGCTCCGGCTCGTGTTGGTATTCATCCGGCATGTCGGCAAAGTCTTCGGCGTCGACATACGGCGGGTTGGACACGATCAGGTCAAAACGCTGGCCCGGCAAACCATCAAAGCCGTCGCCCTGAACGGTATACACGCGCTCATCGACGCCATGGCGCTCGATGTTCTGGTTGGCCACCTCCAGCGCTTCGAAGGACAGGTCGCCCAGTACCACTTCGGCGTCCTGGAACTCGTAGGCGCAGGCAATACCGATGCAACCGGAACCGGTGCACAGGTCCAGAATGCGTGCCGGCGGTGTGCCCAGCCACGGTTCGAAGCGGTTTTCGATCAGTTCGCCAATCGGTGAGCGGGGAATCAATACACGCTCATCAACGATAAACGACATGCCGCAGAACCAGGCTTCCTTCAACAGGTAAGCGGTCGGCACACGCTCGTGGATACGGCGGTGCAGCAACCGTTGCACGTGGGAGATTTCCTCTTCTTCCAGGTTGCAATCCAGGTAACTGTCGGCAATTTCCCATGGCAGGTGCAAGGCGCCGAGCACCAGTTGCCGGGCTTCGTCCCAGGCATTGTCGGTGCCATGGCCGAAAAACAGGTCTTCCCCATGGAAACGGCTGACGGCCCATCGGATGTGGTCGCGCAAGGTGCGCAGGCGGGAAGTGATCACGGGGGCAAGCTCCTGGAAAAAACGACCGGCGATTCTAACAGTCTTAAGCTGTACCGACGATGTACGAAAAAACCCTTTGCCGCACGTCGGATTTCATCTTAAACGTGGTTTTTGCCTAAACGTAGTGCCCTATTGACATCGCTGCACGCCAACAACGGCGTACCTTACGATGGTAGCGATTCACAGAAGCGCTCAGCCAGAGGACAATGTCACAAAAGCCCCACTCACAGGAGCCCCAGAATGTCCGTTCCAAAGACGATGTTTCAACTCAGCGGTCGTGGTTACGCAGCGGCGAACCTGAACCATGCGACCCTCGTGATCATCGACGCCCAGAAGGAATACCTCAGTGGTCCCCTCGCCCTCTCGGGCATGGACGCTGCTGTCGAAAATATCAAGCAACTGGCGGCTGCCGCGCGCAACGCCGGGCGCCCGATCGTGCATGTGCGCCACCTGGGCACTGTCGGCGGGTTGTTTGACCCTCAGGGCGAGCGCGGTGAGTTCATTCCTGGCCTTGAGCCACAGGCCGACGAAACCATCATCGGCAAGCTGCTGCCCAGCGCCTTCCACGGCACCGGCCTGGAGAAACACCTGCAAGACCTCGGTTCCCTGGACCTGATCGTCTGCGGCTTCATGAGCCACTCCAGCGTCAGCACCACGGTGCGTGCGGCAAAAAACCTGGGCTTTCGCTGCACCCTGGTGGAAGACGCCTGCGCCACCCGCGACCTGCCTTACAAGGGCGGCATCCTCAGCGCCGACCACGTGCAGCAGACTGAAATGGCCATCATGGCTGACAACTTCGCCACCCTCGCCTTGACCAAAGATCTGATCTGATCGACCTTCGATGAGCGGGTAGCCGCCCGCTCATCCGCAAATACCTGTCATTTGCTGCAATTGCCTCTGTACCCGGAACAACCTGTGTATCTTCCGGTCGAAGGGCCGATACCCTGGAGGAAAGGTCGGAATGAAGATATCCGATGGTTTTGATGCTCGTCGCTTGCGCCCCAAGGGCCCGAGCAACTGGCGTCTGCGCATCGGCGCCGGCTTTGCCGCGCTGTTGGCGATAGGTGGCGTACTACTGGCAATTGCTGGCGGCGCTGGTTTGGTTGGACACTCACCGGCCCTGGGCGAGCTGAATGCCAGCCCTGGCGGTTCTGCAATACTCTTGGTCATCGGCCTGCTGGTGCTGTGGTTCGGCGTATGGCTGTGGCGCCGTTGCCGTCGGCGCATGCGCCAACCGCTGTCACTGAACATCGCTTCGCACCTGATGAAAAAGCACGACTGATGGCGTACAGATAGCGTTTGTTGCGCATCAAGCCGCCGCGATTAGGTAAACTGCCCGCCCTTCGCGGAGGCTGACATGCAAGACGACGATTTTTCCCTATTCAAGAACGAGCTGCGCGGCGTCAAGCCGATCAAGCATGATCGCGCCGACACCGGCAAACCCAAGACCGATCGCGCCCAGATCGCCAAGCTGCGCCAGGCCGCGACCGTGCGCACGGACGCCACCACCGTGGACGGCCTGTCGGATCAATTCGTTATCGATGTAGGTCCCGAAGACGAGTTGATGTGGGCCCGCGACGGCGTGCAGGAAAGCCAGATGCGCAAGCTCAAGGTCGGCCAGATCCCGTTCGAGGGCAGCCTCGACCTGCACGGCATGACCGTCGAAAAAGCCCGCGAAACCCTCTGGGCGTTCCTCGCCGAAGCCACCAAATTCGAAATCCGCTGCGTGCGCGTCACCCACGGCAAGGCCGTGCGCCTGGACGGCAAGCGACCGATGATCAAAAGCCACGTCAACACCTGGTTGCGCCAGCACTCCCAGGTGCTGGGTTTTACGTCGTGCCAGCCACGTCACGGCGGCGCTGGCGCGGTGTATGTGATGCTCAAGCGCACCATGATGGAAGGCCGCGACGAGTAACAAGTGCCATCGTCAGGCTTGCAGCGATGTGTTGGCCGCCGTACCCTTGCCCTTTGCGAAAATCCCACTAGGTAGTTTCATGTCCCTGGAACAGAATTACACCGCGATCCTCGGCCAGCTCGGCGAGGACGTTTCCCGCGAGGGCCTGCTCGACACGCCAAAACGTGCCGCCAAGGCCATGCAGTATCTCTGCCGCGGTTATGAACAGACCCTCGAAGAAGTCACCAACGGTGCCTTGTTCAGCTCTGACAACAGCGAAATGGTGCTGGTCAAGGACATCGAGTTGTACTCGCTGTGCGAACACCACCTGCTGCCGTTCATCGGCAAGGCTCACGTCGCGTATATCCCGAGCGGCAAAGTGCTGGGCCTGTCGAAGGTCGCGCGTATCGTCGATATGTATGCCCGCCGCCTGCAGATCCAGGAAAACCTCAGCCGCCAGATCGCCGATGCGGTCCAGCAGGTCACCGGCGCCCTGGGCGTTGCAGTGGTGATCGAGGCCAAGCACATGTGCATGATGATGCGCGGTGTGGAGAAGCAGAATTCGTCGATGATCACGTCGGTGATGCTGGGTGAGTTCCGCGAAAACGCGGCGACCCGCAGCGAGTTTCTCAGCCTGATCAAGTAATACGCGGCACCTGGAAAAACCGGCGTTCATCGCCGGTTTTTTTTCGCCTGTGAAAAATCAGGTAAGCTGCGCCCCCTTAAGTCTAGGGCAAGAGGTTTCAGCCATGTTCGTCAAAGCACTTCGAGTGGGCCTCGGCCACGTCATCATCGCCGGCGACTTCCTGACTCGTCCGCGCAAAAAGCAGCGCCCTGCCGAACAACAGGCGCAGGTGAACGCAGCGGCCAAGGACCTGACCCTGTATCAATTCCACGCCTGCCCGTTCTGCGTGAAGACCCGCCGCACCCTGCACCGCCTGAACGTGCCGGTGGCCTTGAAGGATGCGAAGAACAACGAGCAAGACCGCCAGACCCTGCTGGAGCAAGGCGGCAAGATCAAGGTGCCATGCCTGCGCATCGAAGAGAACGGCCAGACCACCTGGATGTACGACTCCAAGGTGATCATCGATTACCTCGACAAGCGGTTTGCGGCGGTCTGACAAACAGCGAGGATCCAGTGTGGGAGCGGGC